>CAUJGI010000271.1 GCA_963169155.1 Chloroflexota bacterium | reverse complement strand
CCAGTTGGCCCGGCGCGCGGCCCAAAAGGCCCGACAACAAAATAAACCAGCGCCGCCAGAACGGCCGTCGTTCTGGCAGCAGCTAGCACAACTATTAAAGGAAGGAACTACCATGAATCGCAACAAATACCTACTGGGGGCATTAGGTGCCCTGGTTCTCATTGTTGCCGCCGTCTTCATCCTGACCAACCGGGGCAACAACAACGACACTGAACCCATCGCGGTCGTCACCGACAACGGCGCACCCGCTGAAAACGAAGGCGTTGCTCCGACTGAAGAATCAGCCGAGGAAGTAACCGATGAACCTACCGAAGTGGCCGACCTGCCGCCGCTGCCGGTGCTGGAAGGCACGCAGGCCACTGGCCTGGGGGGCGGTGGCGGGGCCAACAGCTCCCGACCCCAATCTGGCGGCGGCGGCTTTGCGACAGAAGATATTGCCATTGATGGCGGCTTTATCTACACCGATCCCTTCTCTGGCACGACGTTTACCCTGAACGCGACACTGCCCACCGAGCCGCTGTTGGCCAGTGTGGTGCAAAACGTCCCGGAAACGGCCGTATCCGTAGAAGTAGCTCGCGATCTGGCCAACCGCTTTGGCTTTACTGGCCAGATGTTCCGGGAACAGTACCCGGTCTTTGAGCAAGAACCTGGGTTGCCCGAATACGTGCCGCCGGTTGTCTACTACCTGTTCGATGGCCCGCGCACGATGGTGATTGATGCCTGGGGCGCTTACTACAACGACACCAGCATCGAGAACAACTGGGAGAATCCGATGCCTTTTGCCCAGGCCGCGCCTATTGCCGAAGCATTCCTGCAAGAACGTGGGTTGCTGAACTTTGAATACCAGGTGCAGCAGCTGTGGGGCACCGACGTTAACTTTGTCCGCGTGATTGACGGCCGTCCTTCCAGCCAACCCGAACTAACCGTCGGTGTGAGCCATGAGGGCCAGGTCTTCTTCGTTAGCTACCAGCTGTTGCGCAATGCGGAAACCCTGGGCCGCTACCCGCTCATCACGGCACAAGAAGCGTGGGAAATCCTGCAAAGCGGCGTGGTGGAGAACCAGATTCCCTACCAGTATGCCTTTAATCCAGAACAGGCGGTCGCCGAACCAGCCATCCTGGAACCGGATCCCAACGCCGAGCAGTACCAGTTCTGGGCGCGTGATTATGCGTCTGGTGAAGAAGTGCATCTGTACGAATGGCCCATCGTTTACCTGCCGGTTGATGGCGGCAGCCCGCGAATTCAAGTGCGCGGCTACGTCATCCAGGCCGACGACGCCACGCTGAACGCTCTGGCCGAGCGTGTGGGGCAGCAAACCCACCTCTGGGGGCAAGTTAGCGCAGACGGCAGCACTTTTGAGCTGGCCGGCTGGGAAGCCATTGACCAAATCCTGGAGCCAATCTCTGGCCCTGGCGTAATTAGCCGCGACGGTGACCAGGTGTTGTTTACCAACAGCGAGACGGGCAGCGTGTACATCGTGCCCAGCGCTCCGGCTGACCTGGCCGATGGGCTGGAAGTCTACCTCTTCGGCTGGTCTGTCCGCGACCTGGGCCTGGCTTACCCGGTGGTTGATTGGGAAAATATCGACAAGATTGTCAATATTGAGCCACTGCCAGAAGAAACGCTGCCGGTTGACATCCCGATTGAAGGTGGTGAGGATATGGTCTTCGAGCCATTTACCTACGAAACCTTCACGGTGAACGAGGTGACACTGGCTTACTACACCAGCTATGTCTGGCCAACCGATGAAAATGGCGAGACCCGCTACGAAGGTCAACCTACCAACATCGTGCAGCCGACCTGGAAGTTCGCTGGCGCAACCAACACGGGCGATCTCGTCGAGTTCTTCGTCCAGGCCACCCAGCCAGACTTTCTCCAATATGTAAACCAAAACCTCCCGCTGGTGCTAAGATGAGCACCTGCGGGAGGCTCTTCCCAATTGGTTAAGACGGCCGTTGCTAACCCCAACGGCCGTCTTTTTTTGCGTATTTTCAGGCATACGGCCGCAGCACTTCTGCTACCACCTCTTCCAATCGTTCCAGCTTGCCGGTGGCCACGGCCGTTTCCATTGCTTCCAACTGCTGCAAGGCACGTTGCTGCGTTTCGCGGCCGCTGGCCGGGTGCCGGGCGGCCAACTGCCGCAGCCGCGCGGCCAGCGCGGGCTGCTCATCTTGCAGCAAAACGGCCAATCCCACCAGCGCATCCAGCGCCAATGGCTGGGCCTGAATCTCCATCATCAGGCGCAGCGCCTCGTGGAAGGCGCGTCGCGAGGCGTCGGATTCGCCCAACTGGCACAACACTTCGCCCAGGTTGATCAGCGAAATGCCGATGCTGCGCCGGTTGCCCAGCGCTTGCTTGAGGACCAGGCTTTCGTTGTGCAGGCGGCGCGCTTCGGCCAGTTCACCCAGGCGCATGGCGGCCACCCCGGCGTTACCCAGCGTGGCAGCGCGACCCGGTCGATGGTTGATTTCCTTGAAGAGCAGCTGGCTTTCTTCGTAGTAGCGGCGGGCGGCCTCGTAATCTTGCTGGGCGTTGGCCAGGTTACCCAGATTGTTGAGGGCTACGGCAGTACCGTGTAAATCTCCCAACTGCTGCCGCAGCGACAGGCTTTCCGCAAAATATTCGTGTGCTGCGGCATAATCGCCCATGTGCTGCGCCAGCGTGCCGCGCAAATTTTGGGCAAAGGCCAGCCCCGGCAAATGGTTCAACGACTTTGTCAGCAGAAAACCGGCTTCAGCTTCCGTCCTGGCCTGCTCGTAGTTGCCCTGGAAACCCGTCACAATGGAAAGGTAGCAGCGGCAGAGCGAGATTTCCTTCACGCTGGCATTGTTTTGCAAAGGGCCGAGCGCCTGCTCCAGCACCTGCTGCGCCTTTTCATATTGTCCCAGGAAGATGGCAAAACGGCCGTAGCGCACCAGCAAACGGCCGTACGTCTGATTCGCCTGCCCGCCCACCTCCACCAGGGCAGCCATCGCCCAGCCATCCGCTGCCGCGCCATCCTGGATCCTGCCGCGTGACTCGTACAAAAATAAGAGCGAAATCAACGCCTGGTCCAGCCACTCAATGGCTTCCGCCGCGGTTGCCTGGTTTTCCACAGCGGCCACAGCCCACTGCCAGGCAGCCCGCACATTCTCAATTTCCGGCGTCAATAGATCGAGCGCTTGCTGCCGCTGGCGGGTTTGCCACTGCTCCTCCTGATGGTGCAGCAGCAGCGAAAAGTAGCGGGCGTGCCGGTCACGAGCGGTGTTTTCCAGCTCCGGCTGCGCCTCCAGCCGGGCGGCGGCAAACTGGCGCACCATTTCCAGCATCTCAAAACGGCCGTTGGCCTCCCGGTGCAGCAGCGATTTATCCACCAGCGCCGTCAGCGTCCACAGCGACGCCTGGGTCACCAGTCGCGCCGCCTCGCGGGTAAAACCACCGCGAAACACCGTCAGCTGGGCCAGCGTTTGCTGCTCTTCGGCGGTGAGCAAGGACCAGGAATGGTCGAAGACGGCTTGCAGGCTGCGGTGCCGGTCTGGCACGTCCCCGGCGCGGGTCTGCAAAAAGCCGATGCCCACCGCCAGTTCCTGGGCAATCTCGGCGCAAGAAAGCTGGCGCACCCAGGCTGAGGCCAGCTCGATCCCCAGCGGCACGCCAGTCACCAACCGACAAATTTGGGCAACATCTGGCAGCGTTTCGGGCGTCAGGGCAAAATCAGCCTGGGCGCGTTGGGCCAGCTGGGTGAACAACTTGAGGGAATCGGCCGTTTCGTCGGGACGGCCGTCGGGCAGCGGCAGCGGTCCTACCTCAAAGATCGATTCCGTTTGCAGGTTCAGCCGCTCACGCGACGTTACCAGCAGCTTCACGTCGGGCAGCTGCTGGCTCATCTCGGTCAGCAGCTGGCTGCCTTTGAGCAGGTGCTCAAAGTTGTCCAGTACCAGCAGCATCTCCTTGGCCTGGAGATAGCTGAGCAGCTGGGATTTGGGCGGCGCAGCCCCGGCAAAGGTAAAGTCGATCGCCTCGGCAATGGCCGGGATGATAAATTCGGGGGCGGGCAAGGCCGCCAGGGGGACAAAAAAGATGCCGTTGAGGGTGGTGCCTACGGCCGTTTGGGCCACTTGCAGCGCCAGGCGCGTTTTGCCAATGCCACCCGGCCCCACTAAAGTCAGCAATCGACAGGATGGCTGCACCAGCTGAGCCTGAATTTGCCGCAGCTCCTGGGCACGCCCCACAAACGGCGTCGTGGCCACCGGTAGATTGTGGCGGCGGCTGTCCACGGCAGCGCGAATGCGATCGTGCAGCATGGTGGTTTCCGGGGAGGGGTCGATGCCCAACTCCTCGGCCAGAATGTCACAGCAGACCCGGTATTGACGCAGCGCTTCGGCACGCTGGTCGTTGCGGGCCAGCAGCAGCATCATTTGTCGGTGCGCCCATTCGCTGAGCGGGGAGATGGCCAGCAGCCGGGCGGCATAGCGAATCCCGTTTTCATACTGCTGGTGGTCTAAAAAGTGCTGCACCAGCCGCCGCAGCAGGTGAACGGCCGTGCGCTGGTACCGTTCCCGCTCCAGGGTCAGCCATTCTTCAAAGCCGCGGCTGTCGCGAATGTCAAACCCGGCCAAAAAGTCGGACTGGTAGAGGGAAACGGCCGTTTCCCAGTCAGCAATTGCCTCGCTTGCGGCCAATTTTTGGAAGGCCACGGCGTCGATCCAGTGGTTACTGCTCTCTTTGAAGGCGACGGTTTGGCGGGAGATGTCGAGAAAGGGCTTAAAGCTGTGGCGCAGGCCGGAGAGCAGAGAGCGCAGGTTGGCCAGGGCTTGCTCACTGGCGCGATCGTCCCAGAAAAAGTCGGCCAGCAGCTCACGGGAATACGGCCGTTGTGTGCAAACCAGGTAAATCAGCATCGCCTCGGCCTTACGCGAGGGCAGTTCGGCGGCTGGTTTCCCGTTTAGCTTGATGGTGCTCTCCCCAAGGAGGATCAGTTCTAACTTCGCTGTCATTTACCTCTCATCGCGGATCAGGCGGGCGGATCGTTTTCGGATCGTTTCCTCAATAAACTTATCGGAAGGATAAGCGACCAGGGTGTGAAGCTGCCGCGTTGGATGGTGTGCCAAAAGTGCCTTGTGCTGCAGGCGCAGCCTACCGGATATACGCCGGTGGGCAGACCAACCCGTGTCATTATAACTCACTCTGATCGCGATTGAGAGAGAAGATCGACGATTTTGCCGCGAAAGCTAACATCGAAAGACAAATCCTTAGCTTCAACTGTCATAGTAGAAGGGACAATACCAATTCTGCAGAGAAGGATAAAGCTTATGAGTAAAAATCTGCAACATTATCATGCCTATCTTTTGCGACTGTGGCGCGAGGAGGACGGCATGCCCTGGCGCGCTACGCTGCAAAATCCGCATACGGGCGAACAGGAGGGGTTCGCTTCGGTCGAGCAGCTTATCGATTTCATCCGCAGCAAAACGGAAGCGGGGGAAGACCCACCACGAAAAGCAGTTCATTAAACCCAATCCCTACCTAAAGTACAGCGGACAGTCTATAACTCGGAACTTGCTTCGGCAAAGCTCTGCTTAGCAAAACTGCACAAAATTTAACGGCCGTTTCCCACGCAACCTTTGTAGAAAACGGCCGTTATCTCCTCAAACGCAGCAAAATTTGACCATTTCCCCAGCGTCGTTATACTAAAAGACTTAAAATGATAGGGATTTGTCACTAACATGTCCCGCATTTTATTGTTTTGCCATACAGCGTCTATCGGAGAGGAACGCAGCGGTGAAACAGTAATGCAGAAGTACCTATCCAAAAGTTTACTTCAGCATCAGGGAAGAAATCACTCCATCAGCAAGGCTACCTTCAGCTAACAACCGATTTCGAATCATAATGTCGAATTCACACTAATCAAAACAAGAGAATACACTGCCAGCCTTCCACCCGAGAATAACCTCAGGCGGCATTTTGGCACATCTGCTGGAATTACTTGCTGTTTGGCAAACGTTCAAGCATTCGCCGTTGAACCAAAGTTTAGGAAAAGAGGAGGTGCCTGCTTAACCAAAGACACACATGAAAGTAACCCTGACACAATATCGTTTTATTAAGTTTCACCTATCTTGGAGGAGAAAAATCGCATGAAGAAAAATCTTATTGTTGTTTTGCTGGTACTGTTGGCGCTGGGTCTGGTTGCCTGCGGTGGCGGCGAGCCAGAAACTGTATTCGTGGAAGTCACCCGCATTGTGGAAGTGGAGGGTGAGACCGTGACCGAAACCGTCACTGAAACGGTAACCGAAACCGTCGTTGAAACCGTTACCGAAACCGTTACTGAGCAGGTGGCGGTGACCTTTGCTGGTGGTGGCGACACGCTGGCCCAGGTGCAAGAGCGTGGTGTGTTGAACTGTGGCGGTAATGCCAACGTGCCTGGGTTTGGTTACCTGGACCCGGATACCGGTGGTTTCAGCGGTTTTGACATTGACTTCTGTAAAGCCATTGCTGCGGCCGTTTTGGGCGACGCCGAAGCCGTTGAAGTAACGCCAACTACCGGCCAATCCCGCTTCCCCACCTTGCAGTCTGGTGAAATTGATGTGCTCATCCGCAACACCACCTGGACTAGCAGCCGTGATACCGCGCTGGGCTTCGACTTTGCCCCCGTCACCTTCTTTGATGGGCAGGGCATGATGGTGCGCGCCGACAGCGGCATCACCAGCATCAGCGACATGGATGGGGCAACCGTCTGTGTACAGTCTGGTACCACCACGGAAAAGAACCTGTCAGACTACATGACCGCCCTGGGCATTACTTACACCCCCCTGGTGGGTGACGATGCTGTCGCCACCCGCGACGCCTACGATTCCGGCGCTTGCGATGGCTTCACCACCGACAAATCCGGCCTGGTTTCCCAGCTCATTCTACTGTCTGATCCGGAAGGCCACGTGATTTTGGACGAGGACATGTCTCGCGAACCGCTGGGGCCGCTGACCCGCCACGGCGACAACAACTGGAACGACATCGTCAGCTGGGTGGTGCAGTGCACGTTCAATGGCGAGCTGCTGGGCATCAACCAGGAAAATGTAGACAGCTTCCTGGGCAGTGATGATCCGGCCATCCAGAACGTGTTGGGCGAAGTTGGTGACCACGGCGTGGCGCTGGGTCTGTCCAACGACTTCTGCTACCAGGTCATCAGCCAGGTGGGCAACTACGCCGACATTTACAACCGCAACCTGGGTCCGGACACGCCGTTTAACCTGGCGCGTGCCCGTAACGCCCTGTACACCGATGGTGGTGTGATCTATCCCATCCCCTTCCGTTAAGAGTTGAGGTCGAATTGAGCAGCTGCTACGGCAGCTGCTCAACATCTTCGTTTTAAGGCAAAGCCCGACCTCACGTCGGGCTTTGTTGTATCAAGGGGAAACGCCTATGTCCGACATACCAAACCCTCCTTTGCGACGTGGCAATGAACGGATTCCGCCGTGGCGGGACGGCCGTATCATCGGCGTCCTGCTGCAAATTGTCTTTGTCGTGCTTTTTGTCCTCAGCCTCAGCTGGATCTTCACCAACATCGGCGACAACCTGGATGCTTTAGGTGAAGGCCAGTTTAGCTGTAAAGAAGGGGGTTCCAGCTACCGCTGCGCCTTCGACTTCCTCAGCATTAATGCCCAATTCCCGATTGGCGAATCCATTATCAGCTACGATCCCAATGCTGATTCGTTCTGGCGCGCTATTGGCGTCGGCATTCTGAACACCGCCAAAGTGTCGATTTATGGCATCATCCTGACCACCATTTTGGGCACCATTACCGGTATAGCCCGCCTTTCCAGCAACTGGCTGGTGAGCAATATTGCCAAATGGTATATCGACCTGATGCGCAACACGCCGCTGCTGCTTCAGCTCTTTTTTCTTTATTTTGTCATCTTTCTCGTCAGTTTACCGTCGGTTAATGCCGTTGAGCCGCTGCTTGGCCTGCCCATCTACGTGAGCCAGCGCGGCGCCAACTATCCCTCGCTGGTGCCGATGGCCTCGTTTGCCACCTGGTTTGCCTTCATTGTGCTGGGCATTGTGCAGGCGCAGCTCTTGTGGGTGATCCTGGGCCGCCGCGAGGAACAAACCGGCCAGACCAGTAACCGGGCCTGGTGGGCCTTTCTCTCGTTTTTGGTGGTGGTAGCGATTGGCTGGTTTATTGCCGGGAACAACAGCAACACGGAAGCGGCCCTGGTGTCGCGGGCGTCGCGGATTCGCGAGTTTGGCGATATTGCCGCGCTGGTAGAGCGCGAGTTGGGCATTGGCGACGTGGCCGATATTGACGACGCGCTGGCCAACGGCACACTGGCTCAGGAAGCGGTGAGTGAAGCGGCCGTTTCCGTCTGTGCCATCAGTGAATCTGCCTCGGAAATTAACCTGACTTCGCAGCTGGGAGCGGCCAACGTGCCCTTCACCATCACCCGCAGCGACCGGCCAGACCAGGCCATTGCCACCTATGCCGAAG
>CAUJGI010000270.1 GCA_963169155.1 Chloroflexota bacterium | reverse complement strand
CAGTGCCTCGGCTAGCCCCAGGTTCACCGACAGGCGGCGGTAGCTGCCCAGCGGGGCATCCTCCTCGGCCAGCAGCCGCCGGAAGAGCGCTTCGGCCTGCTGGTTGTCGTCCAGGCTCAGGTAGAGGTAGGCCAGCTTTTCATCGGCGGCGACACTCTCAGCCGGTTCGGCGTGCTGCTCCAGCAGCCGGTCGGCCAGACGGTACTGGTTTGCCCCGCTGACAAAGAGCCGGGTCACAATCCAGTCCAGGTTGAGCAGGATGGGCCAGAAGCGCGGGTGCCAGACGCGCCGCCCCAGGTAGAAGCTCATGTAGACCAGCAGCGGCAGCGAGAGCAAAAAGATGGCAAAATCGCGCAGCTGGTGCAGGCGGCTGGTTGGCTCGGGCATGGCGGGCGGGTTGTACTCGCGGGTGGCTTCGGCCAGGCCGACGTAGGCATCACCCAGGGCCAGCCGGGTGTAGGCGCGCTCAATCTGCACACGCCCCAGGTCGGTGATGCTGGAGGCGGCTTGGGGTTGGGCCGCGGGCGCTGTCTGTGGCTGGCGCAGCCGCTGCTCTTCGGCATCAAACAGGGCCAGGGTTTCTTTGTAAGCGGCGATGGCTTCAACAAAGTGGCCCAGCTGGGCCAGTGATTCGCCGTGGGCACGAATGACATACGGCCGTAGCAGGGGCGACAAAGTTGGCTTGGCGCGCAGTTCGGCCAGGGTTTGCAGGCTGCTGGGCCAGAGGCCGCGCAGCTGGTTAACCCGCGCCCACATGTGGCGCAGCAGGTCATCCAGCAGGGTGAGGTCTTGCTTGAGCACCACCAGGTAAAAGCGGGCGTCGGTGACGGTGTCCAGCAGGCGCTCGATTTCGGTGATTTGCCGCTCTTTATGATAGAGGCGGAAGCTGTCGATGAGAAAGTTGATGCCTGCGGCCTGATCGACAAAAAGCAGGTGGTACAAAATGAGGCGGCGCTGCCGCTGCGGGTTGGGATCGGGCTGGGTTTGCCAGTAGGTCAGGGCGCGCTGGTGGGCGGTGAGGTAGGCGGGGCGATCGCGGGCAATCCAGCGGCGCTGCAAAAAAACGCGCTCGTCGGGGCGGATGGCGTAGGTGGCGGTTTCATCTTCTGTGGTGGAGAGGGTGCGGACAAAGGAGTAGCGCAGCAGGCGTTCGATGAGGCCGGAGTTACGGCCGTCGTCCACCTGGCGCATGGCGGCAAATAAATCGGCATTAAACCAGACCGGTACGGCGGCCAGGTAAAGCGCCTCGGCCATCATCGGATGTACCTCATCCAGGATGCGCTCAAGGTAGGTTGCGGTGGTGGCGGTAACGTCGCTGCTCATCGTTTCTGTCTCGTTCCACGCTCTGCGTGGAATGAAGGACTGGACGCTCTGCGTCCGCCGCACAGCGCCGGAGCGCTGCGGCTGCATTCCCACGCGGAGCGTGGGAACGAGGAGAAGGAAGTAAATGGCTTAGATATCATTGAAAAAGTCGTCGTCGGCGCTGGTGGTGGCCATGGCGTGGTCGGCCATCATGGCCAGGGCACCGGGCACGCCGCCGCTGGTGACGAGAATCGTGCGCCAGTCCAGCCCGAGGGCCACTTTGCGCCGCTGCTCAAAATATTCGCGCACGGTCGGTTCGTCAAACGGTTCCAGTTTTGTTTGCACCAGCAGATTGTTCATGTTCATTTCGCTCAGGTCTGGCGTTTGCCGCCCGGTGACGATGATGACCAGTTCGCTGAGCTGGCTGTCGCGCAGGCGGGTGAGCAGCTCCTGGCGCAGCCAGCGGTCGGCGTCGGGCTTGATGGCTTCGTAGGAGTCGAAGAGCAGCACCAGCGGGGCGCGGTCGGCTACCAGGGCGGCAAGCGCGGCAAAAAAGGCGTCGTTGATCTGGCGCTCGATGCGGGTCTGGTCGGCGGCGCTGTCGGTGCGCAGGAAGCCCAGGTTGTCTTCGGTGATGGCGGCGTGAGTGGGTTGGGTGGTGACGGCCGTTCCCGTCCGAAACGCATCCAAGCCATCCCACCAGTTTAAGTGCGCCCGCAGTGCGGCACAGCGGACGATGAGCAGCGTCAGCAGCTGGCGGCGCTGGCAGTAGGCCACCAGCGAACTGGCCCGCGCCGACAATGTTTCCCCAGCCAGTTCCTCGTAATTGATGGTAATGTCCAGGCAGATACTGCGGATTTCATCCAGATTGAAGCTGTTGACGATGTTTTGCCGCAGCAGGCCGAGGGCGGAAACGGCCGTTACCGACCCCTCGCTGTAGCTGTTGATAATTTCGTTGAGGTGGTTGAAGTAGCTGGGCTGGTTAAGCTGCTGGCGGACGAGACGCACCAGGCCCAAAAAGTCGTGATGGTCTTGCTTGGGATTGCGAAAATCGACGTAGACGGCGGGCAAGTTGACGGTGGGTTCCAGGCAGTGGTCCTGCATACGCCCGGCGAGCCACGTTTTGCCCATATCCTTGGTGGCCTGGATCAGCATCACCGCCTGCCGCGTCTCAGGGCGCAGCAGTTTTTGAAAGCCGAGGAATTTGCGTTCCTGGTTGACAAAGAGGGCAGGGTTGTAAATATTGCTCATACACTTCTGCAATTTTGGGGCGGCGAGCAGTGGGAGAGTAATTGGGTAATTAGTAATTGAGTAATTGCGCAATTACTAATTACTTAATTACTTAGGGTTCGTTCCCAAATAAATTCTGATCAGGAAACGAACCCTCAAGGTTTGCCCGTTTACCAAAATCAAAAGTTAAAAACGGGCAAACCCTTAATATCATTCCCCTAATGCCGCTGCCAGAACCGTGAACTTGAGATAGGGATACGGCCGTAACGCACGTTATGTCGTGGGTCACATTGTAACATTCCCGCTGGCATGGGTAAAGACGAAATTTTATGTAAATTGAATGAGGGATTCTGCGGTAGAATAACGGCCGTGTCCGATGGTAAAAGTGCCTTCAGAAAAGTGCGTTGTGAGCGACAGGATACGAAATAAGCAGGTCATATTTTTTAACGATAATCCTATTTTTTAAACAGTTTTTTAGGGCT
>CAUJGI010000269.1 GCA_963169155.1 Chloroflexota bacterium | reverse complement strand
TGGGTCGCAGCGCTTCCAGCTCGGGCTGGCGCAGGAAAATGTCGCGGTTGAACGTTTTGCGTTTGTTTTGCAATTCGTCCAGGCTGGCTTGCAGGGCAGCCAGCGTGTCGGCCACGGTGACGCTGCCGACGGTATTCACCTGGAAGGGCACCTGGGTGGCGAAGTAGCTGGCAAACTCGCCCACCTCATCCGCCAGGGTGTTCAGGCTGAGGGCAATGTCAAAATCAGTGCTGCCGCTGAGGCGGGCCAGGTAGGCGGCAAAGGCGGCGGTGAGCGCGTGAGGCTCGCCGGAAACACCAGCGGGCAGCGGCATAGCGGCTTTAGCGTAATTTTGGCCAACGGCCGACCTGCTGTGATCGGCGTAGGGCAGCTCCACGGCGCGAAGCTGGCGCAGGCGGCGCAGCCAGTACCCTTCCTGCCGCACGAAGGTGTCGTTGTGGGCGGTCAGGGCGGCGCTGGTGGCCGCGTCCAGGCTAGGCAGCTGCTGGTTAACGGTGAATTCGGTGGGGGAAACGGCCGTACCGTCCAAATTTTGCAGGCCAGAAAGCACAATTGAACCGTTGGCGGTGGCCACGGTGAGGGAGTTGTCCTCTACCTCAAGGATGGTGCCGGGAAAGGCCGCTGTCTCGTCGCCTTGTTGCGCAGAAGTGAGGGTGAGGAGACGGCCGTTGATGTTTATCTTGGGCAGCGCCAACGGATTGGCATAAGCGCCAAATTGCAGCGCATTGACCAGGGCCACCAGCTTATCGGCGGGCTGGTGCCAGTCCAGCGTGGCGACGGCGGCGGGACGGTCATATTTGCCAAAGTAGGTTTGCTCCGCCAAATTTTGAGCGCGGGGCTGCAAATGGTTGGTTTCGATGCCTTCCACCAGCTCGGTGAAGGAGGCGATGCCTGCTTCATAGGCTTTGACGTTGAGCGTCAGGGCCGTTTCGCCCTTGGCAATGTCCAACAGGCGCTGGACTAGAATATCACCTTTGTCGACGCCGCTGCGCATTTCATGCCAGGTAACGCCGTGCTGCGCTGCCTGGTGCAGCAGCGCCCAGGATGTGGCGTACAGGCCCGCAAACTTCGGCAGCGGACCATCGTGAAAGTTGATGGCGCCTTTTTGCGGCAAAGCCAGAATGGCATCGGGGATGATGGCCAGGTTGGTGATGCTGAGGAAATAGTCAAAGGCTGGCTCCTGTGCCAACGTTTGCGGCAGTTCCTTCCCAGGAGCCAAGACAAGCAGCCCTTTTTCGGCGGCCCAATTGGTAATGGCAGGGGATTGGCTAATCACACCCCGCACATCGTGGCCGCGTTCAAGCAGAATGTCTGCACATTGAATGAGCAGTGATTCTTCTCCGATAATAAAACAACTGAACAATATACGGTTCATATAAAATTCCTGATCAGGTTACATTGTTGTTGAAGCAGTTCATCCAAAGATTGGCCGATTTACGCCTCAGACGCTAAATAAAATTTGCCGCTACGTGAACCTAATGGCTTTATTAAGTTATGGGCAGATTCATTGCTAATTTATTTTGTAAAACTATCTGCCAGTTACCAAATAGCCCAATCAACAATACGGGGCAAAAGAAGAACCCTCGGATCGTTCGTGCAGGGTGACTTCAGGAGCTGACAATTTACAGTGATGAGACCACAACTTTCTAATTTTGTTGTACAACGTGGCTTACAATCATCAGGGGATTCTGGTGTCTGTTGAAAACTTCCATTTTTCATAGACCTTGCAAGCCTATACCAGGTGGCGATGATGTGGTGACGATGCTTTCCTGATAGTTTGAAGTCCGCTTCGCTACTTCAAGCGGGCTTACCTATTCTTCCGATCAGCAGCGGCAGGTTCAATAGGCTTCTTGTCTTAAAGAACTTGTGAGTACCGCCACGCAATAAACAAAACTTTTGCAGGCCTGCACATGAACCTTAAAAGACCTTTCGTTATAGTAACCCGATCTTCTTACAAGAAGACTTTCATAGAGGGCCTATACGCTGGGCACCAACCCGGCTCACTATCAGTGACTGCAGCATGTGTCTCCACTGGCAAGGAGTACTTTATGGTGCCGCTTAACTATTTTCCAGTTAAGGCGAATTCCGAAAATGCCTAAGGCTGAAGGTGAAGCGTGTGCACAAAAGCGTTGGCCAATGCCTGGACATATGGTTCGATCATGATCTGGTTGTGGTTGCCCTCTACCAGGTGCATTTCTAAATCGCGGGCGATCCGCTGCCACCCCATGAGTGGGTCTTTGGTCGCGCGATAAATGTCCCGATACCCGTCCACAGATTTGAACAGCGTTACTTTGCCGGAATAGCGCTTAGGAATGTAGGTATAAAATGCCAGGGTGTTGGCCGCATTGATCTGCTGTATGCGAATGTCTTCCTGGTCTTTTTTGTACACATTTGCCACCGGCTGCTGCGGCTTAAATCGATGGGTGATTTGGTTTTTGCGGTTAACGAGATTTTGCCGTAAGCCCACCCAAAGGCGGTGGCGATTTTTAATGAACAGCTTTGTCTCCTGGTGCGGCGTCAGGCGCAAAATCCGCGCTGCCAGCCCGGTGGCTCGCCGTACCCAAATCAGTTTCGGATTTTGGGCAGGGGTATCGATGATACCCAAGAAACTCACTTCTCGCCCTTTTGCCCTTAGCTGCTGGGCCATTTCTAACACAATGGCGCCACCCATGGAGTAACCGGCCAAGCGGTACGGCCCTTCCGGCTGATGCTGGAGAAGCGCCTCTACATACAGGGCCGCCATGGTTTCTATGGATTCAAAAGGGGGGGTTTTGCCATCCATACCTCGTGCCTGGAAGGCAAAAATGGGAATGTTCGCGGGCAAATACTTCGTGAGCTTGTTGAAGATGAGGACGTGTCCACCACCACCATGTATCAAAAAGAGGGGCAGGCAGCTGGTGTCTCCATTCTGAAGGTTTACCAGGAGAGGCCAGGGATCAGACCCAGATTGGTTGCGCAAAACATCGGCCAACTCGGCAACGGTACCGGACTGCACCAGGGTTGAGAGAGGCAGGTAGTGGCCGGTCAATTTTTCGATCTCGGCAAACAGATTCATGGCCTGCCAGGAAGTACCGCCAAGGTCAAAGTAGTTGTCATAGATGCCGATGTTGGCAACGCCAAGAACGTTTTCCCACAATTCGATGAGGTTCAGTTCAAGCCGGTCACGAGGGGCGATGTAGTTTTTGGCTTTGGTGTCTAACGGGGCGGCTACGGCCGTATCCAGCACCGTCCAGGGCAACTTCACCTCTCTCAGCGGCTGGGCTGGATCGGCCAGAAAGGCTTCGAGCAGCGCCCGGAACATGGCAACGGCCGTTTCCTGTTCGTCCTCAGTAAAAATATCTTTGTGAAAATCGAACTTGAAGAGCAGTTTGCCCGTGCTCTCAAACTCGTGCACGTGCAGGGCAAACGTTTCGGTGCTGTGCCCCACGCTCAGCTGCCTCTGTTCCACAACCTGATCGTTGAAGGTGAGCAACGGCCGTGTATGGTAGTTGAACATCAAATCATGGGCTTTGTTTTTTAGAGAGACGCTCGACCCATGTTGCGAAAACCGCATCACGCCGCGCGTTTGCTGCTTGAGCTTTTGCACCAGCGAGGCAAAACTCTCGTCGGCAGCCACATCCACGACAAAAGGACAAATTTCCATCAGCAGCCCAATCGTCTGGCGAAACGCCTGAGTAGGCCGGTTGTGCATCGGCGACAAAAAGGTGAGACGTTCGTTGCCTGTCAGGTGGTAAACCAGGGCAAAAAACAGCGCCGACAGGAGATTGAACATGGTAAGTTCCGCGGTCAAATCTCGAAAATCGGCCCGAGCCGCCAGGGCGACAAATTGGGCCGTCTGGTCGGAGTCTGGGGCAAACTCCACCCGTTTGATTAGAGTACCTTTTTTACTACCTTTCTTGCCAAAAAAGTGCAGCGGCTCAACATTTTTGTCCAACCGTTGCTGCCAAAATTGTTCAGCACGCTGAAACTGGGGTGACTTTTGATATTCCCGTTCAAAGTTCAGATACGTATGAAAGGGCTGCAGCGGAATCGGCTGCAACGATTCGCCCGGGCGGAGAAGCTGCTCATAAGCGCGGGCTACCGCGCGGTAAACGTGAAACGCGGAGGTGGCATCGGCAATGATATGGTGCTGATTGAGCAGCCAATCGGAACTGTCTGGGCCAACTTTCGCCACAGCAAACTGGATAAGGGATACCGCTGCGTCAAACGGGGTTTGGGCCACTTGCATCAGCCAGGCGCTGGCCTGCTGTTTGGGGGTTTCTTCGCCGGAAAAATCGCGGTACAGCAGGGGGACTTCAAGCTGGGTCTGGACGATCTGCCGCGGCGCGCCATTTTCCATTTGCAAAACCGTGCGTAAGGCATCACTTTGATCGATGACAGATTGAACGGCCGTCTTAAACAAGACCACATCAATGGCCAATGGCAGCGTAAACACCAACGGCGCCGCATACAAAGGCACGTCTGGCCGCAGTTGGTAACCCGTCCAGTACAACATCTGCATGCGCGTCAGGTTAGAACGATGGTACGGATCGTCGCTCAGGGCTGTTTCCTTCTGGTCTAATGTCTGGGTTAACTCTGCTTGCATAAAGAAGTCGCCTGTTTCCAGCACCAAAATATGGGTGCGACACTCACCGCTCAGCAAGCGGTTGCTGCAAATGCCATATTCACAAAAAATCGGGGAGGTGTTTACCTCGGGCCCTGATAGGGTTGCCCTATGTGATCGTATTTGTCGCTGACTATTGCCTCAAGTTAGCCAAAGGAATATTTATATAACTTTTTCGCGGGGGATCGGCTGACAAGGTACATGAGCAGCAAGGGCACAGCCAGGGCAAAGAAAATCATGATGGGCTGGTACAAAATCTGGTAGCCCAACAGCCAGGGCGTATACCGAAACATAAGTGTTCCAACCAGTTCAAGCACCTGTTCGTGAACCAGGTAAATACCAAAAGCCTTAGCCCCAAGGTCCGTGATTTGCGGCGTCATAGGCAGCTTCAACTTATCCACCGAAAGCAATGCAAACGTGAAGAGGCCCGCGTAAATTGTGGTTGTATACGTGGAGAAAAAGTCAATCCACGGCTGCCCGGACAGGGCCAGCAACACCTCAAATTCAACCAGGGATAGGAAGTAAAAAACGACAGCGCCGTAGACGAACTTGTTCTTGTGGCGGGTAAAAAACGGTTTGAAATCGCTAATGTGAAAGCCAAACACGATACCCAGGGCAAACCAAAACAGGCGCCGGGGGAAGAACCAGAGTGGGGTGAAAGAGATCAGCGTGTTAACGGCCGTTCCGCCAATGCCAAAGAGCTGCAAATAGCGCAACCCCTCTACAAACAGCATCAAGACGGCCGTACCCACCAGCAGCCATTTCCAATGATTTTTCGCCAACGGCACCAGAATCGGCGACAGTAAATACAGCTGAATGATCAGCGGGATGTAATAGTAAGAACCTGTCGCGCCACCAATCAGCAACCGGCTGATGTAGTCCCAGGCCGTGGGATAGACCCGGTTATAAAACAGCGCCTGGCCCACAAAAATAATTACCGACCAAAGGAGGTAAGGAATTAGCAGACCAACGACCCTGACCTTCAGAATGGGCCACTGTATTCGGGCATCCTTTCGGCCAGCAGCAAAGGCAATAAAATAGCCAGACACCATCAAAAACACAGGCACGCCAAAGGCAATAAACCGGCGCACAGCAGTCAGCCCCCAGTAAGTGGCCGAATGAACCTGGTCATAATTGGGACATCTTACCGGGGGGGTCAGATCCTCACATGAAGCAGCCACTTCTGGACGATAACGCCAGGCCAGGTCAAACGTGGCCTGGTAACCAAAGGTGGCTGAATGATTCAGGATTACACCCAAAATACCCAGTCCCATGATCAGTAAAAATCTTCTGGTCATTAAGGGTTATTCCTTGTGATATTGGTGGGGGATCAGATTTTAGCTTTGGGCAGCGACGTAGTCGGTCATAGATTTGACGCTCTGGAAGTTGTCGATGGTCACATCTTCATCAGGCACTTCAATGCCAAACTTTTCTTCGACAAACGATACCAGACGGAGAATACCCAGGGAATCTATGATGCCAGCCGCCAGCAGGTTTTCACTTTCGTCCAGATCGCCATTGGCGCCATTCATCAATTCTTTGCGAATATAATCTTTCAGCACTGCGGATACGTTCATTTGAATGAATCTCCCATTGAAAAAGGTGGTTTACTAAACTCATTTACCAGAAACCTTCTCTGGCTACTCTCATATAATTTATCAGCAAATTCTTTAGAAAAGCCTTACGCCGGAAACAAAATCGTTAGTTTGGGCGACGGCTTTGCGATGTCAGGTCGGGTCAGACACCTGAAACAACATCGCAAAGCCACCATTTGCCCAAGCAAACGTTAAACGTTGAGAGTTTCCAAAATCTTGGCTTTACCAGACATCACCCCGTGGGCAAAGTCATCTTCCATGAAGCCCGCTTGACGGGCCATCTCGTGGAAGTTGGTGGAGCGGCTGGAGATGTCAGAGGCCACCAGCATCATTTCCAGCTCAACCAGGGGCATGGATTTCATTAGATCAATGACCAGGGCGGGATCTACGCCATCACCACCGTAATCGCCCAGGGCCAGGGAGCGGGAGAAGCCGTAATGCTGCCGGAGCCGGGTTTGCAGGAGACGGCCGTAATTTTCCGCGCGATCTGGCCGACCAAACGAAGACTCCGCCGCCCAGGCACACATCGACCCGGCGTACAGCGCCGCCTGAATTCCGTGCGAGAAGATTGGGTCCACAAATGCGCCCGCATCGCCAATACAGCCAAAATTCTTGCCAGCCAGCTTGGTGGAGTAGAAAGAATAGTCCGGGCGGAACGCCATCGAATCTTCAAGGTAGGTCGCCGGGGCCAACAGTTCACGGTAATAAGGAATATTGTGAACCGTTTCCAGGAAGTAAGCTTCCTGCTCTTTTTTGCCCATCCGCTTTACGCGGTCGGTGTTGATGATGAGGCCGATGCTGACCTTTTCGCGCAGCTGAATGTGCCAGGCCCAGCCATCCTCATGTGAGGAAATAAAGGTCACCGGCTCAACCTTGCCCACGCTTTCGGGGCCATAGCTGCTGCCGTCTACGCCGATGTAGTGATTACCGGTGAAGTAGCCCCACATGCCCAGGAAAGTGCGCTTGCCCGCTACCAGCTGGCGCGATTTGAACTGCTTGGCCAGCACGGTGCTGTTGCCGCTGGCATCCACCACGTAGCGGCACTGAATACGGCCGGTGCCGCGGGAATCGCCTTGCAAACTGCTGTACTGGACCACTGGCTTGTCAGTGGAGAAATCAACGCCGGTCACGTTGATCTCTTCAAACACGCGGGTGCCACAGGAGGCGGAATGTTTCAGCAAGATGTGGTCAAACTCATCGCGCTCGACGTGCAGAGCCGGGCGATTGTAGCCAAAGGTACGGAAGGAGAATTGATGGATACGGCCGTTCCACACCGTAATGCCACCCGCCTTAGACAAAAATCCGGCCTCTTCCACTTTCGGGGTCACCCCAGACATATCCATAAACTTCCAAAAGTGCGGGATCAAACTCTCCCCCACCATCGGGCGAGGATGACGCGCCTTTTCCAGCAAGACGACATCAAACCCTCGCTGCGACAAAAGCGTGGAGGCGTGACTACCGGCCGGGCCGCCGCCAATCACCACAACATCACAACTTTCAGGAATACTCTCAAATGCATTCATCAATTACATCCTTCATTGTTTGAGCAATTCGTCGCAGTCCCTTTATGGCTGCCTGATTTGCTTCCCTGGTTAATAAAAGCACCCAAAGGTGATTATTTTTTGGTAGTTAGCCAGCAACGGCCGTTTCTGTCGGTTGTTCAGCCATTGCCTGGAGTTCACGCCGATTGATCTTGCCCGTAGACGTGCGCGGGAAATCAGCCATAACGTGAATTTTGTTAGGCACCGCATACGGCGGCAGCTTTTCGCCGACATGTTTGACCAAAAGATTTTGCGTCAACTCTGCATTTTCGTTGGGAATAACGGCCGCTTCAATCAGGTTGCTGCCATTGCCATCAGAGACGGTGTAAACGGCCGCTTCCTTCACATCCTCGTGCGACAGCAGCGCCACTTCTACCTCGTCCAACTCCACACGATACCCACGCGTTTTCACCTGGCGGTCCTTCCGGCCAAAATAGCGGAAGTTGCCATCCGGCTCCTGCAATACCAGGTCGCCCGTTCGGTAAAACACGTCTTCATAATGGCCAAAAACCGAACGACGATAAAACCCTTTTTCATTCAGATCCGGCCGTCCCCAATAGCCACGCATCACCGTGCCGCCGCGCACCAGCAGTTCGCCCACTTCACCCGGCGCGACCGGCGCATTGTCGGCATCCACCACCAGCATCTCCTCATTGGCGCAGGCCAAACCAATCGGAATGGTGTCTTCGTAATCCTCGGCCAGCTGCGGTACATGGTAATACGTACACACGTTGGTTTCCGTAGGACCGTACAAATTGCTAAAACGCTTGTCGGGCCACAGCTTCATCAACTCACGCAGATGTTTGGTGGGGAAGACCTCCCCGGCAAACAGCACCCAGCGCAGCGCGCTCAGGTCGCGCGCCTCTAGCGCCCCACGCTCCATCAGCTGGATCAGGGCAAAGGGCACCGTGTAAGAAACCGTAATTTTTTCGTCCTGCAGCAGCTGGGAATGGCTGGCGGGGAATTTGGTGACATATTCCGGGATGATGATCGTGGTGCCGCCGGCCAGCAGCGTGGCAAACAAATCAAAGGTGGACAGATCAAAATGATACGGCGCGTGATTGGTCACGCGGTCTTCAGCGGTCAGCCCGTACACCTCACAGGCCCACTCGGCAAAGCTGAGGGCGCTGCGATGGGTGTGCATGATGCCTTTGGGCGTACCGGTGGAGCCAGAGGTGTACAAAATATAGGCCAGATCCTGCTCGATGACGTGTATGTCGGGCACATCGTGCCGGTCCGGATCGGTTACCTGCTCCCAGGGGATGCAGGTGACGTCTAAACCGTCCTGCGGCCCCACGCCAATCAGGCAGCTCAGATTTGTATCGGCCACCATGCTGCGCACCTGGGCCAGCTTATTTTGCTTGGTGGTAATCACCCGAATGCCGCAATCGTTGATGACGTAGCTCAGGCGCTCCACCGGGGCAAACGGGTCCAGCGGCACGTACGCCGCACCCGCCTTCATGATGCCGTAGATAGAAACGGCCGATTCCACATCTTTATTAATGTAAACGCCTACCCGGTCGCCGCGCTGCACACCCTGCTGCTGCAAGATGACGGCCAGGTTGTTGGCCTGCTGCTGCAAGGTAGCGTAGGTGATGCCCTTGCCGTTGCAGCGAATAGCTTCGTGGGTGGGATAGGTTACGGCCGTTTTATCAAGCGCTTGTGGCAAAGAAAATATCATCGCTATAACCCCAGTAATCTAGAAATAATGTTGCGCTGAATGTCCGAGGTGCCCGAATAGATCGTGCCACCCATCGCATCGCGCAAATCCCGCTCAATTTCAAACTCGGTCATGTAGCCGTAGCCACCCAAAATGCGAATCGCGTCCATGCTGGAAGCCACGTACGCTTCGCTCAAATACAGCTTGGCCATGGCCGCTTCCATCGTGGCCGTCTTTTTCTGGCTCTTCAGCCAGGCCACCTTGTACAGCAAGTTACGCGCCGTCTCCAGGCGCACCTTCATGTCGGCAATGCGGTTGGAGATGGATTGGTATTTGCCAATCGCCTGGCCGCCCTGCTTACGGTCGCGGGCGTACCGGATGCATTTTTCCAGCTGAAACTCCATCGCCCCCAGGTGGCTGCCCAAAATACAGCTGCGTTCCCACTCCATCGAATGGGCAAAGATCTTCGCCCCGCCACCTTCACGACCCAGCAGGTTTTCTTCGGGGATAAAACAATCTTCCAGCACCAGCTCACCCATCGGCGAGGTGCGCAGCCCCATTTTTTCGATGTCCCGGCTGACGCTAAAACCGGGCGTGCCGCGCTCCACAATAAACGCGGTGATGCCCCACATGCCCAGCTTGGCGTCCTTGGTAGCAAACACCACGGCAATGTCGCAAATGGGCGCGCTGGTCACAAACATCTTGGTGCCGTTTAAGCAGTAGCCGCCCTCGACCTTCTCGTAGCGGGTGCGCAGGCTGTAAGCGTCCGAGCCCGAATCCGGTTCGGTCATGCCGTGCGCGCCAATGATTTCACCGCTAATCAGCCCAGGCAGATATTTGCGCTTCTGTTCTTCGGTACCAACAGTCAAAATGGGATGCTGCACGCTCCACATCTGGGCGTTGAGGGCAAAGCTGAGGCCGTTGTCGCGGCTGCCGTAGCCCAACCCTTCCATGGTGAGCATGGTGGTAAGAATGTCCAACTCAGAACCGCCATATTCTTCAGGGAATGCCAGGCCCAA
>CAUJGI010000268.1 GCA_963169155.1 Chloroflexota bacterium | reverse complement strand
TGATTTCGCTGATGGAGGACCAGGTGATGCAGTTACGGGCGTTGGGGGTTACGGCCGTTTTCCTCAACTCAACCCTCGATTACGTCGGCTACGATTGGGTCGCCGATCAAATTCGCTCTGGCGAGTCCAAACTGCTGTACGCCGCGCCCGAAACGCTCGTCCAGCCGCGCACCCTGGCCCTGCTGGAGCAGTGCCGCGTAGACTGCCTCACCATCGACGAGGCGCACTGCATTTCCGAGTGGGGTCATGACTTCCGCCCTGAGTACCGCCAGCTGGTAGACATACGCCGCCGCCTGCCGGGGGCCGTCTGCCTGGCCGTCACCGCCACGGCTACCGAGCGGGTGCGCCAGGACATCAAAGCCAGCCTGGAGATTGCCGCCGCCCATGAATTTGTCTCCAGCTTTGACCGGGACAATTTGATGCTGGCCGTTGAACCCAAAACCGACGGCCTGGCGCAAACGATCCGCTTTTTGCAGGCCCATCCCGACGAATCGGGCATCATTTACTGCGCCACGCGCAAGCAGGTAGACTTTTTGGCGGGCGAACTGGCCCGGCGCGGCTGGCCGGTGCTGCCCTACCATGCCGGTCTGGATGACCACACCCGCCGCACCAACCAGCGCCAGTTCATCAACGACGATGTGCCGATCATGGTGGCCACGATTGCTTTTGGCATGGGCATCAACAAGCCCAATGTGCGCTTCATTTTGCATTACGATCTACCCAAAAATTTGGAAAGCTACTACCAGCAAATCGGTCGTGCCGGGCGGGATGGACTGCCGTCTGACTGCCTGCTGCTGTTTAGCTACGCCGACGTGCAGACGATCAATTACTTCATCAACGAGCAGGATCCCAGCCAACAGCAAGGGGCGCGGGCGCGGCTGGAGGCGATGCTGGGCTTTGTCGAGACGAACATGTGCCGGAGACGGCCGTTGCTCAACTATTTCGGCGAAGCGTACCAAAAAGAGGTGTGCGAACAGTGCGACAACTGCACCACTGAGGCAGGTGATCTGGTCGATTTGACCATCCCGGCGCAAAAATTCCTCTCCTGCGTCAAGCGCACGGGCGAACTGTTTGGCCTAAACCACATCATCGACGTGCTGCGCGGCTCGCGCAGCCAGAAGGTGCTGGAGCGCGGCCACGATCGACTGTCCACCTACAACATCGGCCTGGAGTTTGGCAAGAAGGAGTGGCAGTACCTGGCGCGGCAGTTTGTGCAGCAGGGGCTGATGGTGCAGGACATGGAGTACGGCAGCCTGAAGCTGACGCCGCAGGCGTACGCCGTCTTCAAGGGGGAACCGGTGCGCGGCACGCTGCCAGACAAGCCGCAGGCCGCTCCCTCGGCCACGGATTACGCCAACTACGATCAAAGTCTGTTCCACCAGCTGCGCCAAAAGCGCAAGGCGCTGGCCGATGCGGCGGGCGTGCCGCCCTACGTCATCTTCTCTGACCGGACGCTGGTGGAGATGGCCACCTACTTCCCGCAGTCGCGGGCCAGCTTTGGCACGCTGTACGGCGTGGGCGAGGCGAAACTGGCCAACTTTGCCGACGAATTTTTGCCCGTGGTTCAGGCGTATTGTGCCGCCAATGGCATTGCCGAAGTGCGGAAATCGGCCCCAACCACCGTTTCCTCAAGCAGCAGCAGCACGCCGGGTGGGCGGACGTATGAGGTGCTGAATTTGTATAACAACGGCCGTTCCCTGCCCGAACTGTGCCAGCAGTACAACGTCAAGTCCAGCACGATTCTCAACCATCTGTGGAAAGCGGTCCAGGCGGGCGAGACGCTGCGGCAAAGCAACCTGCTGGAACACTCAAGCCTCTCACCCGAGCAGCAGCAGCAAGCCCTCGCCGCCTTCGCCGAGCACGGCACGGAATTCCTGCGCCCCGTCTACCTCGCCCTCAACGAAACCGTCGATTACGAAGAGCTCCACCTCCTGCGCCTCCATTTCATTGGCCAAAAAGAGGCGTAGGACGCAGATTTACGCAAATGACACTGATTTTGGATGCAAGAGGCTTGCTCATAGCGAAACGCCTGCCCCTTGTCATGCTGAGGTCCTCCGAAGCATCCCGCCCGCTTATGTGTTTATGGAGCCTTGGTTGGGGCAATCGAAAACCTGGGGATAAATCCCCAGGCTATGTCACGTTAAGAATTCTTCGCTGTGCTCAGGATGACGGGTAGGCAACAACGAATTTGAGTAACAAACGAATAGGAAAAAATTCGTTGATTACTTTAATTCGTTGTTGTTTGTGCGCCGTTGGTGAATTTGGTGACGAGGCTGGGAGGTGTACGGCCGTATTCCCCCACAAAAACCCCATTCAACTTCTCAAGCACCTGAGGCACCGCCTCATCCTTCACCAAAACCTGCAAAAAGCCACTGCCACCCAGCCGGGCACCGACGCAGCTGGGTGTGGCCCAGGCCGTGGCCGCCAGTAAATCGAGGGCGGGGCTGCTGGCTTCGTAGTTGTCGCGCAGGCTGAGGTGGGATTGGCGCAGCAGTCGGGCCAGGGCGGCCTGATCGCCCGTGCTCAGGGCTGTGGCGGCGCTTTGTACGCGGGCACATTCGCTCACGACGTGGGCGGCACGGTGGCGCAGCGTGTCTGTCAGGTGATGGCCGAGCAGTTCCAGTTCGTCGGAAGTCACGTCGCGCAGGGTATGGATGTGAGGGAGGTGCTGGCGCAGAACGGCCGTTGCTGCGCCACATTCCCGGTCTCGTTCGCGTAAAACGGCCGTCAGCTCTCGTTCCCCTGAATCGACCAGCAGGAGTGATACGTCTGGCGGCAGGGGGAGCAGGTTGTGGGTGAAGGAACGGCCGTCGAGCCAAAGCAGCTGGTTGGCGCAGCTGGCGGCGGCGATGAATGGTGTTGTCAGGCCAGCCGGAACACCGACGTATTCGGTCTCGGTCTTTTGCGCCAGATGCGCCCGGCTGAGCGGGTCCAGCGCAAATCCGGCCAGTGTTTCCCAGGCCCGCACAAACGCCAGCACCAGCGCCGCCGAGGCACCCAGCCCCACGCCCTGAGGCAAATCGCTGACCAGCACGGCGTCCAGGCCTACCAGCGGCTGCCCTGCCTTTTGCAGTGCCCAGGCAGCGCCCATCGGGTAGTTGATCCAGTTCCCGCCGACGCTGGAGGCAAACAGTTCCAGGTGGGGGAGTTGGAAAGCGGCCGTTTCGCCCATGTTCAGCGCGTGGATGGTGATGCGATTGTCGGTGGTGGGCGCGGCGGCCAGCCAGACGGCCGATTCGATGGCACCGCCCAACAGCCATCCGTCGCTGGCTGCCAGTTCACCGCCCAGCAGCTTCACCACCCCCGGCGCACGCACTGTAACGGCCGGTTCTCGCCCCACCAACTCCCGAAAAATATGCTGCACCTGCTCGTATTGAGATGGTTCTTTATTTGACATAATCCCAAGATGGATACCCGCCCCATGCATTCGCGGGGCAGGCACTACGCGGGTATGACAGGTGCCCTTACTGCACGGTGCTGTCCAGCAGCAGGCCAAGCTGGGCGGCGGCTTCGCGCAGGGGCTGCCAGTTTTCCAGGCGCACCGTGGCCGCCAGATCGCCCAGGCTCTCGTCGATGAAGGCGCGGGTTTTGGCGTTGGTGCGCAGGGTTTCCAGGATGCTGGCATCCCGCACGCGCAGGACAACGGCCGTTTCCAACCGACCTTCCACCCCCCGTTCCCGCCAGCGCTCGATGCCCCGTTTGGTGGCGGCGGGCAACGGCCGTTCGCTGGCTTCCTGCAAAAAAGTCAAAATGCGGTCGGGTTCGATGCCTTCTTCGCGGGCCTGTTTGAGCGAGGCGGGTGTCATCTGGTAGCTGTACGGTTTGCCCGGTTCGACAGGCTGCGGCTCGCTGATGCGCGCCACCTGGAAGCGATGGTGGCGGTTGGCGTTGTG
>CAUJGI010000267.1 GCA_963169155.1 Chloroflexota bacterium | reverse complement strand
GCCCGCCCCGGCAAAGGTAATTTTGGAGGTAGAGCCAAAGAGGATGACCCGGTCGGGATTGCCTGCGTCCTCGGCGGCGCGCAGCAGGTTGAGCGGTTCGTGCGACTCGTCGCCGAGGTGGTGCACGCGGTAGGCGTCATCGGCAATGATGGTGAAGTCGGCAGCGGCCGTTTTCATCCCCACCAGCCGCCGTACCGTGTCATCGGAGACGGTATCACCGGTGGGATTGCTGTAGGTAGGCACAAACATGATGCCCTTCACCGACGGATCGCTGGCGGCCAACTGCTCCACAGCGTCCATATCCGGTCCATCCGGCGTAATGGCCACGCTCAGCATCGCGAAGCCCAGGGCATCGAGCAGGGCAAAGTGGCGGTCATAACCCGGCACGGTAATGATCATTTTGGGCGATTGGGTAAACCACGGCCCGTCGCTGTGCCTCAGGCCGCGCAGCAGCGCCCACATGAGCGTATTACTCATCATCTTCAGGCTGGCGTTGTTGCCCACAATCATCTCTTCCGGCTTGACGCCCAGAATGGTGGCAAACAAGGCGCGAGCTTCGGGCAGACCCGCCTGCCCGCCTGGATAGTTGCGCAGAGCAATCCCGCTGGGCGTCACCAGGTCCGTCTCATCCAAAATGGTGAGCATCGGATTGGCCAGGTCAAAATCGGCATCAGACGGTTGCCCACGCTGCATGTTCAGATTGAGCTTCAGCGCCTGAACGGCCTGGTATTTTTCACGTAATGCTTGTAGAGAATCCATAATTATTGCTCCGTCGAAAGGTATATAGATAAAACGGGAGCTGAAAGTGGGTGTTTGCAGCAAGTGTGGGTGATGATCTTTTGTAGCACAAACGGCCGTTCGTGCAACATTTCACTAAGCGCAGCCATCTTAACAACCGTCTCACGCAAGGACACAACGCTTGGCCTGGTTCAAGTTTGGTTTACAAATTGTGGGACGATTTGGCAAATCGTCTCTGGGCGATTTGCCAAATCGCCCTACAAGTGTCAAGCTGACTTCCCAGGTTTCTGAACCACGCCCAAAATTTTAACCATGAAGCCTTGGCGTCTTTGCCTGAAATCAAAGTGTGGTAAACAGTTGAAAATCATGCCATATTTTTGCAGGTATATTGCAGGTAAATTTCATCGAGGCGGCAAAAATCCAGGTATAATCACGTGGCATGACAGACGCAAAACAGATCCCCACGATTCAGGAACTTATCGAGCTGCCCACCCTGGAAACGGCGCAAATTTCGCCCGACGGCCGTTTGGTCGCCTACGAACTGAGCCAGCCCGATTGGGAAAAAGACAGCTACATCTCGCAAATCTGGTTGGTGAATACGGACGGCAAACCCGAGCCGCGCCAGCTGACCTTTACCGCCAACGGCAGCCGCCACTCGCGTTGGTCGCCAGACGGCCGTTTCCTGGCCTTCATCTCCAAGCGGGAGGGGGATGAGGTGGGCCAGCTTTACCGGCTGGCGGTTATCGGCGGTGAGGCGGAGCGGTTGAGTGAGAGCAAATCCGAGGTGCAGCAGTTCCTCTGGGCACCGGATGGGCAGTCGCTGGCGTTTACGGCCGTTGATCCTGAAAGCGAAGCGGATAAGGAGCGCGAAAAAACGTTTGGCCAGTACCAGGTGGAGGATGAGGACTACAAATTCACCCACCTCTGGCAGCTCACCCTGCCCGACAAAAAGCTGCGCCGCCTGTCGAGCGGTAAGCAGTTTACTGTCACCCAATTTCGCTGGTCGCCCGATGGAAAGTTCATCGCCTTTGCCGCCCCACCCAGCCCGGACATGGGCATCGTGGAGGAAACGCAGCTGTACCAGCTGGAAGTTGCTACTTTGCAGAGGGAGACGTTGACTCCGCCCGGTTATTCTACGCCCGCTTATGCGCCAGACGGCCGTTTCCTCTTTTGCCTCCAGTTTGGCGGAACCTACTACCACGCCGATAAGCCGGTGCTGCTCGACCTGGCCACCCGCGAACTGCACCCCATCGCCACCCGCTTTGAGGAAAACATATCACCCGTGGTGTGGCTGGAAGAGGGGCTGTTGTTTGCCGCCGTCGCCCGCACCAGCAGCCACTTTTACCGGCTCGACCCCGCCAGCGGCAGCGTGGCACAGCTCTCGCCCAGCCTGGCTGAAGGTTGGCTGAGCTTTGCCCACATGGCCAGCGTGCGCCAGGACGGCCGTTTTGCGGCGATGGTGATGGAAAACGGCCGTCAGGTGGCCGAAGTCGTGCTGTTTGATCTGCAAACGGGTGAATGGCGCAACCTGACCAATCTCAGCGAAGCCGTCGCCAACTGGCAGTTGGGTGAGCCGGAACCGTACCAGTGGCCAAGTTCTGATGGAAAGGCCGTAGAAGGCGTGCTCACCAAACCGGTCGATTTTGATCCGCAGAAAAAGTATCCGCTGCTGGTAGCCATTCATGGCGGGCCGGGCTGGGTATCGCTGCTGCAAAAAGTGTCCCGCTTCGACCGGCGCATCTATCCGCTGCCGCTGTGGCTGGCCAAAGAGGCGATCATTTTGCAGCCCAACTACCGGGGCGGCATTGGCTACGGCGCGGCCTTCCAGGCGCACAACGTGCGCAACCTCGGCCTGGGTGACTACGACGACGTCATCAGCGGCGTGGATGCGCTGATTGCCGAGGGCTGGGTCGATGGCAACCGGGTCGGCTCGATGGGCTGGAGCCAGGGTGGCTATATTTCCATGTTCATCAGCACTTACAGTGACCGCTTCAAGGCAATCTCGGCTGGCGCGGGCATCGCCAACTGGATGACGTATTATGTCAACACAGATGTGCACCCATTCACCCGCTACTACCTGGAAGCGACGCCGTGGGACGAGATGGCGATCTATGCCAAAACGTCGCCGATGACCTACATTAAAACGGCGCAAACCCCGACGCTGATTCAACACGGCCGTAACGATACGCGCGTCCCCCTGCCCAACGCCTACGAGCTGTACCAGGGGCTGCGCGACATGAACGTGCCGGTGCGGCTGGTAACCTACCCTGGCATGCCGCACGGGCCACAAAAGCCGCGCCAATCGCGCCAGATCATGCAGGATAACCTGGATTGGTTTAACCAGTGGATTTGGGATGAGGAGAAAGAAGCGGCGAAACGGCCGTGTTACATCGGCTACGGCAGCGCGGCACAGCTGGAAGAACTGCGCCACTGGGCCAGCCGCGACGAAGCCGACTGTTTTGCCATCTCCACCCGCGATGGCCTCATCGCCACAGAAAATGCCGACGACCCCGCGGAGCTTTCGCTGCAAGAAGCGGCAACGCTGGCCGAAAAGATGGCTCAGCAGTTAGCGGAGCTCCATTGCAGCAAGGTGGTGCTTTATTCAGAAAAGGTGGGGGAACGGCCGTCTAGCCAAACCATACTCGGCTGTCTGCATCTCGCCGCAGCCCAGGCTGGCGGGCTGAAAGTGGTTCATGAAGAAGTTGAGGAATGGGGGAGGGAGTGAAAAGTGATAAGTGAAAAGTGACTCACCTATCACTTTTCACTTTTTACTTGACTACTGCTTAGTTCCATCTGGCAAAGTCGCGTTTTTCAACGACTTCACCGTCGCCAGCTGCTCGGGCGTGACGCGCGCGCCGGTCAAATCCGCCCCGCTGAGGTCCGCGCCGGTGAGATCGGCGTTGAAGAGGTAAGCACCGCGCAGGTTGGTCCAGTTGAGGTAGGCACCGGACAGATTGGCCCCGTTCAGATTGGCTTTTTCCAGGTTGGCTTCGCTCAGTGTGCCCCCTTTCAAGTTGACAAAATGGAGTTTGGCGTTGGCCAGCTGCGCCTTACGCAGGCTGGAACCACGCATGTCCAGGCCGTTGATCTTCGCTTCGGACAAATTCACCTCGTCCAGGTTGGCCATGTTAATTTCCGCGCCAAACAGGTTCACCTGGCGCAAATCCTGTCCGGTGAGCTTGACCCCGGTCAGGTCGGCGCGGGCAAAATGAGCATCAGCCAGTTTGGCCTCGCGCAGATCCGCCTCCTCCAGTTTAGCCCCTTCAAAACTCACCCCGGTCAGGTCCGCCGCACGAAAATCGACCTTGTTGAGCTGCGCCCGCTCAAAAATCGCCCCCACCAACGATGCCCCGTTGAGTACCGCACTGTTCAGGTTAGCCTCCACCAGACTGGCGGCGTGCAGCGAGCCGTCCGCCAGCCAGCCTTCTGACTTCAGCTCGGCCACGGCACGCAGGGTGATGGCGTTGCTGGCGCTGCCCAGCTCGCGGATGAGCAGCTCTTTGCGCCGCTGGCTTTCGCGCCGCTCGTTGAGGTAGTCAATGAGCAGCACGGTGGTGGCAATGCTGAACAGCTCGGCGCTGATGTTGGCATAAAAATCTTCCACGACATCGCTGAACGTGATGCGGCCCGGATGCTGGTTGAGGAAGCCGGACACGCCAAATAGCAGCGCCAGGATGAGGAAGATGACACCTACAAGGCGGGTGATGTTCATCGTTTTGAGGTCAAATTTGCCCATTGGTTAACTCCAGAAGTTGAACCGCAGAGGCGCAGACAGCGCCAAAGTTAACAAAAACTGTCATTCTGAACGAAGTGAAGAATCCCGCAAGGGACCCATAGCGAGCACCTTTACCGTACCAGAGTCTACCTGATTAACACGCGGATGGGATGTTTCGGAGGACCTGCTAAGAAACAAAATCATGTCGCTCCTGAAAAGCTTGACTGCGGCTGGAGGACCATATCATATTTTGCCGCGATTTTCCGCAGTCGATTGATGGTTCGTTCGCGCTGCTGCTGGTTATAGTAATCAACA
>CAUJGI010000266.1 GCA_963169155.1 Chloroflexota bacterium | reverse complement strand
CCGCATCCAGTTCACCCCAGACCTGATGCCGGCGGACATCACCGGCACGGAAATTATGGAAGAGGCGGACGGCCGTCGCGCCTTTCGCTTTCAGCAGGGGCCGGTGTTTGCCAACCTGATCCTGGCCGACGAAATTAACCGGGCCACGCCCAAAACCCAATCCGCCATGCTGGAAGCAATGCAGGAAAAGACGGTGACGGTGGCCAACCACACCTACCAGCTGCCGATGCCGTTCTTCGTCCTGGCCACACAAAACCCCATTGAACAGGAAGGCACCTATCCGCTGCCCGAAGCGCAGCTCGACCGCTTCCTCTTCAAAATCAACGTCGGCTTCCCTACGGCCGTTGAGCTAACCGAGATTTTGGCGCGCACGACGGGCAAGAGCACGCCCGCACCCGAAGTGGCCGCCGACGGGGCGCGGCTCATCGCCATGCAGGTGCTGGCGCGACAGGTGCCCATTCCCAGCCACGTGAGCCAGTACATCAGCCAGCTGGTGGTGGCCACACATCCGGGCAGCAGTCCGGCGGCGTTGGTGAACCAGTACGTGCGCTACGGCTCCAGCCCGCGCGGGGCGCAGGCGCTGGTGTTGGGGGGAAAGATTACGGCGCTGTTGGACGGCCGTCTCAACGTCAGCTTTGATGATGTAGCCAGAGTCGCCCCCGCCGCCCTACGCCACCGCCTCCTGCTCAACTTTGAAGGCCAGGCCGAAGGCATCCGCACCGATGATGTGGTGGCGGATTTGCTGAGAGCCGTGCCGAGAGAGTAAAAAGTAAAAAGTAAAAAGTGAAAAGTGATAAGTGAAAAGTGGGCCACTTTTTACTTTTCACTTATCACTTTTCACGCAACAAAGAACCATGACTATTTTTGATGAAACCACCCTGCGCAAACTGGAACAGCTCACGCTCGTGGCCGAGCGGGTGCGCGTGGGGGTGATGAAGGGCGACCGGCGCAGCAGCAAACGCGGCAGCTCCATCGAGTTTGCCGACTACCGCAACTACACCAAGGGGGACGATTTGCGGCGGCTGGATTGGAATGTGTACGCGCGGCTGGAACGGCCGTTTATCAAACTCCTCGAAGAAGAAGAAGACCTGGCCGTCCATCTGCTGGTAGATGCCAGCGCCTCTATGAACTGGCCAGAGGAAGGTGAACGGTTATCGGTAAACGGTGATCGGTCAGAGAACAAGCTGGTGTATGCGCTGCGGCTGGCGGCGGCATTGGGGCACATTGGGCTGACGGCGGGGGATTTAACGGCCGTTACCCTCCTCAACAGCAGCGGCGACCACACCTGGGGGCCGTTTCGTGGGCAGCAAAATTCGCTGCGCCTGCTGCAATTTTTAGAAACAGGCAGCGGCGGCGGCATTACCGATTTAAACCAGTCGCTCAAAAATTACGCGCTGCGCGGGCGGCGGCCCGGCCTGCTGTTTGTCCTCAGTGATTTGCTCTCCCCCAACGGCTACCAAAACGGCCTGAATGCCCTGCAAGCCCGCGGCTTTGAGGTGGGCCTCATTCACCTGCTCAGCCCGGACGAGGTGGAGCCGCCCGTCAGCGGCGACCTCAAGCTGGTGGACATCGAAACCGGCACCGACGCCGAAATTACGCTTGATCCGACCACGCTGGATTTGTACCGCGAGCGGCTGCAAGAATGGCAGACCGAAATCGCCTCCTATTGTGCCAATCGGCACATCCACTACATCCCCCTCACCACTGACTTGCCCTGGGAGAAACTCGTGCTGCAAACGCTGCGCGTGAAGGGTGTGGTTAAGTAGTTCCTCAGCAATTTACGGCCGTCTTCGCCTGATCCACCGTTTTTTATACCCGTTCTGTATATCTGGGTATATGGTTTTGCCTGGCCCGATTGAGTACGGTAAGAGGTATGATGACCGAAGCAGGCAAGAAGCAAAAATCACGGGTAATCCTGGTGATTGGAGTGTCCGCCGCAATGACGGCCTTGGGCAGATCAAAGTAATTGTGTAATTGGCAAAAAGTTTTTCAAAATAAACCAGAAAAGTGCCTGCCAATTACTTAAGTAAACCGCACAAAAATGGCGCTTTTTTCTTTCAAAAACTTTGTGCGGTTCACATGAAACCAAGTTCACGCGAATAAATTCGTCATAACTATTGTCTAGGGTCGCTGTGGCCACCTTTGACAGCCGGAGATTTATGCAATACACCTTGATAACTGAAGAAAACCAAACAAATTCGAATACAAATAATGGGAACGAAAATGGCAGCAGCCACCCTTCGTTTTTTGACTTGATCGAAGAGTACGACTTCCCGCAGCCCAAACGCGGCGACATCATTCGCGGCGAAATTTTGCGTATTGACCAGGATGTTGTCTTTATCGACATTGGCTCCAAGCGTGACGCCATGGTGCCGCACCAGGAAATCGCGCAGATGGATGAAGCGTTTCTACAAACGCTTTCCACTGGCGACACGGTGCCCGTTTACGTCACCCGCACGCCGGAGGGCAGCGAGCAGCTGTTGGTTTCGCTGGAGCGAGGCCTGCAGGAGATGGATTGGGAACGAGCCACTGAACTGCAAGAAAAAGACGAAACCGTTCAATTGGAAGTGGTTAACTATAACAAAGGCGGCGTGGTGGTGGAATTCGGCCGTATTCAAGGCTTTGTGCCCAATTCGCACATTCCTTCCATCCAAAACGTCTACAACCACGACCAGCGCACCAGCGCCAAGAGCAAGATGGTGGGCAGCTCGCTCAACCTCAAGATCATTGAGATTGATGCCGCCCGCGAACGCTTTGTGCTTTCAGCCAAGTCAGCGCAAAACGAACAGCGCCAGGAGCAGCTAGAAGAGCTGTCGGTGGGTGACCGGGTGATGGGCAAGGTGGTCAACATGAAGCCTTATGGTGCCTTTATTGACATTGGCAACGGCGTTGTGGGCCTTCTCCATATTTCGCGCATCGCCTGGGAACATATCGAGCATCCCAGCGATTTGTTCGCCGTGGGCGATGAGGTTGAAGTGGTTGTTGATAAGGTACAGGCGGACAAAGAGAAAGTCAGCCTGAATCGCAAGGTGCTGCTGCCCAGCCCGTGGCAAACCTTTGCCGAACAATGGAATGCGGGTGATTTGCTGGAGGGGAAGGTTACGGCCGTTGTCGACTTTGGTGCCTTTGTTCGGGTAGCCGAAGGCGTTGAAGGGCTGCTGCACAAAAACGAGATGACCCTGCCCAGCGATGCCGAACCGAGCATGGCGCTGGCCGAAGGCGACATCATTCTGGTGCGCCTGGTGCAGATTGACGCAGCACAAGAGCGCTTGAGCCTGAGCACCCGCCGCGTCACCACCGCCGAGGAAATCAGCTGGATGCAAGCCCAGCGGAAAGCCCCGGCTGAAGAGTCGGAATTAGAAGTAGAAGCGGTTGGCGCAGCCGAAAGCCAGCCTGAGGAAACGCCAGAAATTCGAGAAGAAGTAGAATAATTTCCCCAAGTTTGAAAACGGCCGTTCCCCAGCAGCATCACAGGAACGGCCGTTTTCGTTTTCCGCCCCCCTCCCGTTAAGAACCCCAGAGAAGTCAGCCGTGTGCGTAGGCAGGACGGCCGTTTTTGTGTATCCTTC
>CAUJGI010000265.1 GCA_963169155.1 Chloroflexota bacterium | reverse complement strand
CTTATACTCGTTTATCTCCGTCATACGCCTGCCCCTCTGCGCCTGGCCAGCTACCGGTAACTGGTGCGTGGTTCGGCAGAGAAACGGCCGTCGCCCACACCGCGCCACACCTGATACGATTCCACACCGGCCACAAAGATGTCCACGATACCCTCCCCCGTCACGTCACCCACGGCAATGGATTGGTAACGGCCGTAGCCAAAACCCTGCCCGCGCCGGAAATAGCCGCTGCCGTCATTCAGCCAGACACGGCCGTGGCTTTCCCCGCCTATTACCAGGTCCAAATCGCCATCACCGTCCAGGTCGGCCAGGTACACAGACCAGGTAAGCCCGTTGCCCAATCGCTGTCCCAGCCTGAAGTTGCCTTGTCCGTCATTCAGCCACACCTCGTCTGCGCCGTTATTGCCCAACACCGCATCCAGAAAACCATCGCCGTTTACATCGCCCAGGGACACGGCCATGCTTTCCATTTGCCCCAACTGCTGGCCGCTGTCGCTGAACTGCCCCAGGCCATCATTAAACCAGACGGTATTGGGGGTGTTGAAGGTGTAAATGTTCTGACTCACGTTGCCCTGGGCGGCAGCCTGCCACCATTGCCTGAATCTGGCCATGGCTGGCAGGGGTCTGACTTGATCATGAATCGTTCGCCCGTTGGCTAAAAAAGCGTCAATGGCACCATCGCCGTTTAAGTCTCCCAAAGCCACGGCATTGCTACTTGTTTGCCCAATTTCTTGCCCACTGCGCCGTAAACCACCAGCGCCATCATTCAGCCAGACTTCACTATATGCAGGATAACGCACATCCTTGCCAATCCAACCGCAGCAGCCGGTGGTAAAGGCGTCCAGGCGGCCATCGCCATCCAGGTCGGCCAGCGCTACGTTCAGGTGGGACGAGCGATGCACAAAATCGCCAGGCTCATAGATGGTGGTCGTAAAAGCGCCGCCGCCATCGTTTTGATAATACATCAGTCCACTGTAGCTGCCGGAAAGAACGTCCATGTACCCGTCGTTATTGAAGTCACCCACAGCCGCGGCAAAACTGCGCCATTCCCCTAATTCCTGACCACTATCTGTAAAACGGCCGTCACCTTCATTCAACAGCACCCGGTCAGCCCGCCAGTAACCGTCGCCAACCGAGCCAACGGAGAGAAACGCATCGAGACGGCCGTCGCCGTTCACATCCGCCATCGCCACATGACGCACATCATACGTGGTGTCCAGTGTTACATACCAGAGATGGCGGCATGCCTGAAACGTCAGCAGGGCAGCCAGCGCCAGAAATAGATACCCGGCCCACCGCCAGGACTGCCAGCTGCGCCTGGGCATGGTCATGCCGCCGCCGGTGGAAACTGCCAGCAACGGCCGTGCTTGCCAGCCATACACTCGTTGTCGTATGCCGCCCATTATCAGACCAAATAGTTCACGTAGGATAAAGGCAAGCAGGGATAAACGGCCGTTGGCCTCCGCCAGCTCTAGTCGTTCCTTAAACACCTCCTCCATTTCGTCGGCAAATTCTTGCTGAAATTGGGGCGAAAAAAGGGGCAAAAAGCAGCGATAAATCCAGGTGAGGGCGTGGTAAACAGTCACAACTGAACCTCCTGTTTGTGCCAGGCACCAACCTCCAACAGAAGCATGGCGGCGGCGGCGGCCACGTAAAGCCAGACGCCCCACAAGGCCGGGTGGCGTTCCAGCAAGGCTATCAACACACTGGCGGTCAGCGCCAGGCCCAGGAGCACGCTCTGCCCTCTTCGCCAGCGCCGCCGGCCTTCCCACAAAATCAAAACCAGCGTACTTAAGAAAGGCAGCGCCAGCAGGAGAAGAAACGAGAAGAACAGCAGCGACATGGGATCGATGGCACCGGCGGCCAGCGTGGTTACCAGCTGCATCAGGTCACGGCCGAACCAGGGAATAAACGCAGTGATGGCAACCGGCATACCACAAAAGTTCTCGTCCAGCCGGATGTTGGGCGCTGAGCAGATGTATGTCGGCGGCACATAAATTCTCTCAAAGTACCAGGGGCCGCTTACAGCGACGGCCAACAAGACCAGAAAAGCGATGCGCCGGCTACGTTGATTCATGTTTATCCATGACATATAACAGTTACCTCCTTATAGGGCGCGGCGGCTATCTGTAATTGCGGCGGGGGTCAGGAGTAAAACGGCCGTCGCCCACCCCACGCCACACCTGATACGATTCCACACCGGCCACAAAGATGTCCACGAAACCATCCCCGGTCACGTCGCCCAAGGCAATGGCTTCGTACTGGTTGTAAGAAATTCGCTGGCCCTGGCTAAACTGCCCGGCGGCTTCATTCAGCCAGATCTGGGCACTCTCTTCACCGGCAGCGACCAGGTCCAGGTCACCATCGCCGTCCAGGTCGGCCAGGAAGACGGCGCGTGTCAGGCCGCTGCCCAATCGCTGCCCGCTGTCGCTGAGATTGCCTTGCCCGTCGTTAAACCAGATTTCATCCGGGCCACGATTGCCCACCACCGCATCTATGAAGCCATCGCCGTTTAGATCGCCCAGGGCAACGGCGTAACTTTCTTCATTCCCCAGCTGCTGACCGCTATCGGTGAAGTTTCCCTGCCCATCGTTAACCCAGATAGTGTTGGGTACGCCGCGCTGAGAATTGCCCGATGCGTCCATCCTGCTGCTGTTAGCCAGAAAAGCGTCGAGGGCGCCATCGCCGTTTAAATCGGCCAGGGCAACGGCCTGGCTTCCTAGCTGACCGAGCGATTGTCCTGTGGTAGAAAAACTGCCCGCACCATTCCCCAACCAGGCCCGGCTGGTGGGATAGAACACTCGCTCCATTCCTCCTTTACCCGGGATTCCGCCGCCACAACAACCGGCTCCAAAAACGTCAAGATGGCCATCGCGGTTGAGGTCAGCCAGGGCGACATCAAAGCGGTAAATTCCATCTTGCCCATCGCTCTGGGAATAGTGGCCGCTAAAAGCACTACTGTGGCCTCTAAAAGTACCACTGCCGTAATTCGTGTACACCTTTATGCCGTACCAACCAATCACGATATCCAACAAGCCATCTCCGTTCACATCTCCCAACACCACCGAAAAGTTAGAGTTATCGCCAAAATCCTGTCCGCTGTCTGTGAAACGGCCGTCTCCCTCATTCAACAACAGGTAGTCTGGATGCACGTAGGGTTCACCGTCAGGCGCGGTAGCCAGGTAGGCGTCCAGATAGCCATTTCCATTCAGGTCACCGAGGGCTATTTCCTGAACGCGCGGCGGCCGGTCAAAGGAAAGGAAGGAGAGCAAATAAACCCAAAAGGCCAGGAACAACAACAAAAGCAGACCGGCAAAAATGAGGGAAACGCGTAATATGGTCGATAGTTTTGGCCGAATGGTAAGCAGCCAGCCAGCGGTTACGCTTAATACAAACCAGAGGATAACGGCCGTGGCAAAACCGGCCGCCTCCCACCCAAAATAACGTATGACGATCCCCGGTATCCTGAGAACCAGCAAAAAACTGGTGAGCGGGACGATACAACTGATGAGGGCAACGGCCGTGAGGCTGCGCCCTTTCTGCCAGCCCATCCAGCCCACCAGCCCACCAACCAGTCCAAAAGCAGCACCAACAACCAGGATGACCGGCCATCCCATCGAAGTGGCAGAAGCAAAAGCCGCTGCCAGGCTGGCCCCAACCAAAGCTGCCGCCGCGAACCCGACAATCAACGACCGGTAAAGATTCTCCTGCATTCTGTTGATGTCTGCATCCTCACGAATCACGTTCACTCCTCACGCAGTGGCAGATAATACAACCCGCCCAAATCCTTCGCCGCCACCAGCGCCGACCCATCCGGGGAGACCAGCAGCCAGGGCGAAAAACCATCGCCAACCAGATCCCAATACATTACCATCTCCCCACCTGGCAGGGAGAGCAGCGACACGCCATGCGCCGAAGCCACCGCCAGGTGCGCTGTGTGTGGCAGGTAGCGCAGGCTCAAATGGGGATACTCACGCGGGCTATGACCGGTAATGAACAGGCGCGGCTGTACCGCCTCTGGCTGTTCGGCCCACACCAGATCATACTCGTCCCGGTATGTGGGTTCGCTTTCCTGTTTTGCCATCTCCCACAGTTCGCCATCGGGGAAGAGCAGCAGCGTGTGATGTTTGTGATCGTACACATGTACCTGTTCCGTAGTGCCGTGGTAGAGATAGACGGCCTGGTTGCGCGGGTGGTTCAGGCGCACCGCCAGGTAATAACCGCTCCCATCCTTATCCACAAAAGAACCGGAGGCGGATATTTCATCGGGAAAATCCACGTCCAAATTAAAAATGTCCGCCAATACGTTGGTGAACTGCGGCGGGCTGGCGCTAAAGTCAACGATGAGCCAATCGCCGCTGCTGTGCAGGAGGATTTCGGTTTCGCTCAAACCCTCAACCCAAGGGGCGCTCTGGCCAAAATCGCCGGGCAGATGCAAAATTGTCTCCACCTGACCGCTGTCGCCGTCCACGAGATAGAGGGTGGCGCCGCCATTGCTGCCGCTACGGCCGTCCAGCCGGCTAATCACCAGCCGCTCACCGCCGGGCAGCCAGGCTGCCTGATCCCAATGCAGGTCGTATAAATTGGGGGTGACGTCGAGAATGGGTTGGAGGGAGAAGGTACGGCCGTCCAATATCCAAAACGCCGCCTCACTTTGCAGCAGAATACGGCCGTTCGCCTCCCCACGTCCCCCAATCTCGGTAAAAGTTTCCGAGAAACGATCCGTCAGCCGTTCCCCCTCTGGCTGGCACGGTGTGAAAACGATCATCTCGCCATTTTTGTCCAGAAAGAGTAGACGGTTTGAAGTCGCTTCGGATTC
>CAUJGI010000264.1 GCA_963169155.1 Chloroflexota bacterium | reverse complement strand
CCACCCACAGCAAACCCGCCCCCAGCACCCGCGCCAGCCAGGGCCAAAATTTGGCCTGCTTCAGCAAAAACGGCACTTTTTGAATCCAGACGCGCCAGACGGGCAGCAGCACAAAACCCACCACCGTCAGCAGCAGCGGCGACAGCACGTCGACAAAGGTGTCGGGCCGCACAAACACGGTCCAGCCCACATACGCCCCCACCATGAACATTTCGCCGTGCGCCAGGTTCAGCACGTCCATCAAGCCCAGAATCAGCGACAACCCGGCGGCCACCAGGAAGGTGATCATGCCCACGCTCAGCCCGCGCAAAATGGTGATGACCCAATCTTCGGTTGGCATGCCTTGAACGGCCGTAAAAAATAAAAACGCCAACACCCCCAGCGTAATAAATCGCGTCCGGTTTGCCTTCAATGTCCCTAATACATCCATGATTGCTCCGTAATCGGTGAACGGTTATCAGTAATCGGTAAATGATTAATGGTAAACCACTCACCCCTTCACCCGTTCACCCCTTCACCTTGTCACCTTGTCATCCCTAAGCCGCGCCCAAATACCGGTGAATCGTCGCCTTGTCCTGCACCAGGTCGGCCATCAGCCCGTGTTTCACCGACTGGCCTTCCTCGATAATCACGTACTGCTGCGCCAGCTTGCTGGCCACCACAAAATTTTGCTCCACCAGCAGCACCGTGGACTGCGTCGACAACTGCTGGATGGCGGCCATCATCTGCTCAATAATCACCGGGGCCAGCCCTTCGCTGGGCTCGTCGATGAGCAGCAGTTCGTTGTCGGGCACCAGGGCGCGGGCCACGGCCAGCATCTGCTGCTGCCCGCCAGAAAGATTGGTGCCCGGCAGCTTGATCAGCCGCTTTAAATCGGGAAACAGTTCAAAGATGAACTGCTCTTTGCGCTCAAAATCACCCTTTTGCCGCTCGGCAATGCGCAAATTTTCCAGCACGCTTAAATCGCGAAAAATGGCGCGGTGTTCCGGCACAAAGCCAATGCCCATCGCCGCAATATCAAAGCTGCGCCGCCCTTGAATGGCTTGCCCTTTTAACAAAACAGAGCCCTGGCGCGGCGGCGTGAGCCCCAAAATGGACTTCAAGGTGGTGGTTTTGCCCGCGCCATTGCGTCCCAAAAGGGCGATGATGCTGCCCTGGGGCACCGACAGCGACACACCTTCCAAAATGTGGAACTGGCCGATGAAGGTGTGAATGTTGGAGACTTCTAGAAGTTTTTCCATCTATAATTCCAGGTTAATAATTACTCAATTACCCAATTACAAAAAAACTGAACAAACAATTGTCATTCCCGCGCAGGCGGGAATCCATATTTGCCGTGGATGCCCGTTTTCACGGGCATGACAGAGTTGCGTTAGGGGGTTACGGCCGTATCCTCATACAAATGACCCAAATACGCCGTCTGCACCGTCTCGTTGGCCGAAATTTCCGCCGGGGTGCCTTCGGCCAGCACCGCGCCGTGGTGCATCACCGTGATCGTGTCCGACACGCTCATCACCACGTTCATGTTGTGCTCCACCAGCATCACCGTTTTGTGCCCCGCCTCTTGAATGCGCTGGATCAGCGCCATCAACTCCGGCTCCTGCTCCGAGGCCATGCCCGCGGTGGGTTCATCCAGCAGCAGGATTTCCGGGTCCGGGGCCAAAATCATGCCCAGTTCCAGCTTGCGCTGCGCCCCATGTGGCAGGGTCCGCGCGGGCAGCAGCGCCTCGTTCACCAGCCCCACCTGCTCAATCACCTCCCAGGCGCGCGCCTCATACCTGGGGAAGGCACGGTAGGAACGAAACAGGCGGAAGCTGTCTTTGCCCAGCGCCTGGGCGGCCAGACGAATGTTTTCCAATACCGTCAGGTTGGGGAAGATGTTGGTGATCTGGAAAGAACGGCCGATTCCCAAGTGCGCCGTCTTGTGCAGCGGCAGGTTTGTAATGTCCTTGCCCCGCAGCAGCACCCGACCAGCCGTGGGCGGAATATTGCCGCTGAGCAGGTTGAAAAACGTCGTTTTCCCCGCGCCGTTGGGGCCAATGATCGAATGCAGCGATCCAGCCTTCACCCGCAGGCTCACATCCTCCACCGCCACCAACGCTCCAAACTCACGCCGCAGGTTTTGGGTTTCTAGAATGATTGAATCGGCCATTTTCTCTCCGCTTTCCGCAATCGGCGTTCGGCAAACGGTAACCGGTCGTGGAAAAACCGATTACCGTTCACCGATTACGGACTACTGCTTACTGATTATTCGCCGCTCAGGCTGCCCACCGGCAGATCGCCGCAGCGATCAACCATTTCTTCTGGCAGCAGACACGGTACGTCTGGACGGTTGGTTTCGACCAGTTCGTAATATTTGAATTCCGGATCGGTCACGTTTAGCAGTGTGACGATGTACATGTCCTGGATAGCCACGTGATCTTCGGGACGGATAGTGATGGTGCCCTTCGGCCCTTCAAATTCCATACCTTCCATTGCCGCGATGAGGGCCGCGGAGCTGGTGTCACCACCGGTCGCTTTAAGCCCGTCCCCCGCCAAAATGGCGGCGTTCATCGCATCGGCGTCGAACAGGTCCGGGAAGGTGCTGAAGCGTGCCTGGGTTTGCTCGACGAGCCAGGTGTTGATTTCGTTGTCGGGCAGGGTGTAGTGGTACAGAATGCCGCTGGTGGAACCAATGGCATTGGCAAAGAAAGCGGGCATCACGACGTTGTCGACAAAGCCAGCGGCCAACGGAATTTCATCCACTGCGCCAGAGTCGATGTACGCCTGGTAGAGCGGCACAAAACCACCGCCAGCCCAGGTAACCAGGAAGGCCTGCGCGCCGCTGTCTACTGCGCCCAGTACCTGGTCCATGTAGGGGGTAAAGTCGGTGGTATCGGCCGGGGCAAAGATGTCATCGACGACAAACTCACCGCCAAACAGCGTACAGGCATCGCGGAACGCTTGCGCGCCGCCGTAACCAAAGGAGTAGTCGGGGGCAATCTGCACGAAGCTGTCGTATTGGGTGGTGAGGTATTCGCAGATGTTGACCGCGTCCTGGTAGTTGTTACGGCTGGTGCGGAAGGTGTACTCGTTGAAGGTCACACCAGTGATGTCGTTGGCCGCAGCGGGGGCGACGATGAGCACGACGTCGTTTTCACGGGCCAGCTCTTGCAGGGTCGCGGTAGCGCCGGAGCTAACCGTACCAACCAGCATGTCTACGCCTTCCACTTCGATCAGTTCACGGCCAACGGTGGCGGTGGTTTCTGGATTGCTCTGGTCGTCGCGCAGGTAAACCTGGATTTCGCAGCCGTCCATCATGTAAGAGGTGTAGCCATCGGCCTCAACGCCTTCAACGCCGGTGGCATATTCCATGCCGAGCGGGAAGCCGCGCAGCACATGCGCGCCGTAGATGGCCAACGCGCCGGTGGCGTCGGTGATGAGACCAATTTTGATGGGCTCTTCAAAGGTCAGGCCAGCCATCGCTTCTACTTCAACAACTACTTCTTCAGCCGCTGGCTCTTCCGTGGCGACAGCTTCTTCTACCGCTTCGGTGGCATCTTCAACGGCCGCTTCTACCGTTGGTTGCAGCTCTTCCACAGCGGCTTCAACGGTGGGGGCCAGTTCTTCGGCAGCATCCTGCACCTGCTCGGCCGCATCGTTGATCGCGTCTTCGGTGGCTGCGTCACAGGCGGCCAACACAAACGACAGGCCCAGCAGCATAATCAGTAAAGTTAACAGTGTACGACGTTTCATTTCTTTCTTTCCTCCAGATAGTTTACGTTTTTGGATGAAACTTTGTTTAATCAGTGTAGATTGTCCTTCCTGTTTGTCACTCATTTCATAAACACCTCCATTGAGACTTTTTTCAGCTCGCCGTTATATCTTTTACCAAAACAAGCGCCTCGCCTTCACAGACGACGGTGCCTGCCAAAGTAACACAGGTTGTGCGCAGGTTGACCAGCGCTTTTTCGGGGCGCAGGCGGGTGATCTGGACAACGGCCGTTACCACCTCACCCACTTTTGCCACTGCCGGAAAGCGCAGCGACTGCTTCAGCCAGTTGGTGCCCGGACCGGGCAGCTGCGTCCCCAGCAAATCAGAAAACAGGCCGCTGAGCAGCGGGCCGGGCACCGTGGCGGCATTGTC
>CAUJGI010000263.1 GCA_963169155.1 Chloroflexota bacterium | reverse complement strand
CGTCGCCTTACCGCCACATTCTGGGCAGGCAATTTTTACGGCGTCGATAAACGGCCGATGCGGCGTATGTCCCTCAAACTGCTCCCAGCCCTCGACGGCGCGCTCTTCCAGCTCTTCCTCGTCACCCACGACGGTAAAGTGGCTGCATTCGTCACACTCCCAGATGGGCAGCGCCAGGCCCCAGTACCGCTTCTTGGAGATCATCCAGTCGTGCATATTGCGCAGCCAATCCAACTCCCGGTCGTAGCCGAAGCCGGGATACCAGTTGATTTTCTCCACGCGATCCATGATCTGGTAGCGCAGGCTGCGCGCTTTTTCTTCGGCCGTCACCTCTTCACGCGGCTTGTCGTACAGCTCGCCCATGCTGATGAACCATTCATCGACCAGGCGGTAGACCAGCTCCGTGCCGCAGCGCCAGCAGTGCGGGTAGCGGTGGGCGTAGCGCTGCTTGCGGTAATAGACGCCTTTTTCGCGCATATTTTCAAAAACCGCCTCGGCAATTTCCTGGGAATGTTGGCCCGTCAGCCAATCGAACCCGGCCACGTAAACGCCGTTTTCATCCAGCGGGGCCACAACCGGCAAATTGTGCTCCTTGCTCAGCTGGAAGTCCTCCGCGCCGCAGCCAGGCGCAATGTGCACGATGCCGGTCCCTTCCGCCGCGCCGACGTCTTTCCAGGGGATCACGCGATGGGTGTAATTTTCGTCCAGAAACGCTTTTTGGGCGGCGGGCAGCGCATCAAACGGCCCGCGATAAGTCCAGCCAACCAGCTCTTCACCTTTCAGCTTATCCAGCACCGCAAAGTTGCCGATCAGGCTGTTTTTGACGGCTTCTTCGGCCAGATAGTAGGTCCAGCCGTCTTCGTGCTGCACCTTGACGTAGGTGAGTTCTGGGCCAACGGCCGCCGCCACATTGCTGGTCAGCGTCCAGGGCGTAGTGGTCCAGACCAGCAGCGCCTCGTTGTCTGAAACCTCAAAAGTCTCCGAAGACTTTTGAGGTTTGCTCACGATGGGGAACTTGACAAACACCGATTCATGGGTCACTTCAAAGTAGCCATCGGTGACAATTTCGTGCTGGCTGATGCCTGTGCCGCAGCGGGCGCACCAGGGCATGACGTCCCGCCCTTTGTACAGCCAGCCGTTGTCGCGGCACATTTTGAGGAAGCGCCAGATCATGTAGTTGTTTTCGTTGCTGAAGGTGAAGTAAGAGCCGCCCACGTCGGGCAGGCCCAACATGCCCACCAACTGCTCCACGGTGCCGCTGATTTGGCCCTGCGGGCCTTGGATGGTCGTTTCCTGCTGCGCGTCTTCCTTGATGAGGGCGCTGAGGCGGCGCAGTTCGTCCGGGCTGTTCCAATCCATCCAGTAACCCAGGCGCATGGATTGTTCGGTCTGAACGGCCGCATAATTCAGCACCCGCGCCTTACACAGCTTGACGAAGTTCTCCAGGCCAAACGCTTCGATGTCGCGCTTGGTTTTGAAGCCCAGCTCTTTTTCCACCTCGACTTCGACCCACAGCCCCTGGCAGTCGAAGCCATTTTGCCAGCGCTGATTTTTGCCGAGCATGGCGTGGTAGCGCTGGTAAAGGTCCTTGTAGGTGCGGCCCCAGGCGTGGTGCACGCCCATCGGGTTATTGGCGGTGATGGGGCCGTCGATGAAGCTGAACCGCTTGTCGCTTTTGGCGCGCAGACGGCGCAGCTCGTTAAAGGCATCGGTTTCTTGCCAAAATTTCAGGGTTTCTTGTTCGAGTTCAACAAAGTCCACTTTGTTGGAAACGTCTTTAAAAGACATAGGGTTTACTCCAAATGGTTAATGGTTAATTTTTAATGGTAAATGGTTAGTGAACAGGGTGCCCGACGACGGTTTGGTGGGGATGGGGTGAGGAAACGGCCGTGTCGGGGCCAGTAATTCGCCATTTATTAAAATCTATCTTGCATCCAAACATTTTTCAGATTCCTAATGTAAATATTTTGAGGTTCATCTTCATCAAACCACGCAATCCCATCATCTTGCAAAATTTCAGCTTCAATTAAATTCGTCACGACTTGATCTGTAACTTCAGCAAACGCGTGAATTTCCTTATGCTCCTCAAAATCATGCTCTGAAACAAAAAATATCTCATCCCCTGCATTCTCGATAAGATAATAAGTAACGATTGCTGCACAAACGGGATTACCTGTAATCTCCCGTGATTTAGTACAGGGAAGATGAGCAAAAGTAATGCGTTCCTTCTTCGATCTGTTAACCAAACAAAAATCAGTACCCATTATTTTGACCCAAACCAGATGTATCGTGTTTCTGCCGCCGATAGTTGTTGGCCATCGGCAAAGTCAAACCGGTGCATGGCGACGGGCCCATAGTTTACGTCGCGGGTGACGATGCGTGGGTATCCGTTCCAGCGCACCATGGTGGGCACGGTTGCCAGGGTTTTGCCCGCCACTTCCATTGGTTTGGTGTCGGTAATCATAAAATACACGTCCACCGACACCTGCTGCAAAGCCAGCGTCTCGTCGCCGCCGATATTGCCGTTGAGGGTAACGGCCGTATTCCCCGTCACCTTT
>CAUJGI010000262.1 GCA_963169155.1 Chloroflexota bacterium | reverse complement strand
CGCGCAGCGATGGGAACGCGGCCTGCACCTGCTGGAGATGGTGGGCTTATCCGACCAGGCGCACAAGCTGCCCGGCGCGGTTTCTGGCGGGCAGCAGCAGCGCGCCGCCATCGCCCGCGCCCTGGCCAACGACCCGCCGCTCATCGTCGCCGACGAGCCGACGGGTAATCTGGATGTGCAGACGTCAACGGCCGTTTTCGACCTGTTCAGCCACCTCATCGACCAGGGCAAAACGCTGCTAATGGTGACCCACGACAAAACGTTGGCCAGCCAGGCGCAGCGGGTGGTGGAAATTGTGAACGGCCGTATCGCCCAGGACACCCGCCTGCAACCCGCCGCTGCATTAGCCCCCGAACTGGCAGAAATCGCATGAGCGTCCTCTGGCACAAAGCGTGGTTCGACCTGTGGCACAGCAAAACCCGCACCCTGCTAGCCATCCTCAGCATCGCCGCTGGTGTGTTTGCCATCGGCGCGATTTTTGGCATGGTCGATCAGCTGCTCAGCGGCATGGACGCCGCCCACCGCGCCGTCACCCCCTCCCACCTCAACATCATCCTGCGCGATTTGGTAGACGAGGCTACCGCTGAAGATCTGGCCGACTTGCCCGGCGTAGTGAACGTGGACCCGGTCAACCTGATCACCGTGCGCTTCAAGCAGGGCGAAGACGCGCCGTGGCAGTCTGGCAGCCTGGTGATGCGTCCCGACTACGACAGCCAGACCTTCGACCTGATGCGGCTGACCGGCGGTAGCTGGCCCAACGACCTGGAAATCGGCGTGGAGCGGCTGACCAGCCAATATTTCGACGCCAATCTGGGGGACGAAATCATTTTTGAGCTGCCCAACAGCGACCGCGCCTTCACCGTCAACGGCACCGTGCGCCATCCATTTGTGCAGCCGCCCCCGTTTGGCGGCCAGGCGTACTTCTTCACCGATGGCGACGGGCTGGCCCGCTTTGGCATCCCCGAAGATCGGTACAACCAGCTGCTGGTGCAGGTGGAGCCGTACAGCCGCGACTTTGCCGAGCAGATGGCTGGGGAGATTCGGGCGCGATTAGCCGACCAGGGATTCAACGTCGCCGTCACCATTTACCAGGAGCCGGATGAACATTGGGGGCGTATGTTTGTCGAGGGCGTCATGCTGGTGCTCCAGCTGATGGCCGTCGTCTCGCTCTTCCTCAGCGTGGTGCTGGTCACCAACACGATGACGGCGCTCATCACCCAGCAAACCGACCAGATTGGGGTCATCAAGGCGATTGGCGGGCAGTCGGGCACGATTGTCCGGCTGTACCTGGCCGAAATTGGCGTGTACGGGCTGCTGGCGCTGCTCATCTCGCTGCCGCTGGGGGCGCTGACGGCGTTTTACAGCAGCCGCTGGTTCCTCAATTTGTTCAACATCGAATACAACACCTTTCGCCTGTCGCCGCAGGCAGTGTGGTGGCAGGTGGTGGCGGCAACGGCCGTTCCCCTCCTGGCTGCGCTCTGGCCCGTGCTCAAAGGGGCGGCCATCACCGTGCGTGAAGCGATTGCCTCCTACGGCCTCGGGGCGGATTTTGGCAACAGCAAGCTGGACCAATTTGTGGAGCAGACCGCCACCCGGCTGCTGCCGTCGCCCTACCCGCTGGCGCTGGGCAACATGTTCCGCCGCAAGGGGCGGCTGCTGCTGACGCTGCTGGTGCTGATCACCGCCGGAGTGATGTTTTTGGTGGTGATGAGCCTCATCTCCTCCGTGAACCACACGCTGGACAACGATCTGGCGCGGCGCGGCTACGACATCCGCCTGGGCTTTGGCGAGGTGCAGCGCGCCGAGCAGGTGATAACCCTGGCCGAAGAGATGCCCGGCGTGGTTAAGGCCGAGGCGTGGTACGCCCGCAACGCCACCATTTTGCGCGAAGGGGAGCGGCTGCAAGATTCGGCGGGGCTGGGGGCACAGCTGACGGGCATTCCCATTGAGACGGAGATGCAGCGGCCGTTGATTGTAGACGGCCGTTGGCTCCAGCCAGGCGACGAGCGGGTGCTCATCATCAGCCAGGAGACGGCCAACGAGAACCGCATCGACGTGGGCGACACCATCCGCCTGGATTTGGGCAACCAAGGCGAGGCGGAGTGGCAGGTGGTGGGCACCTACAAGGTGGTGTACGGCGGCGGCTTTGTCACCGAGGCGATCTACGCGCCGCTGCCCGCCGTTATGGAGGCCATCGGCCAAATTGACCGGGCGTCGCTGCTGTATGTGCAGACGGAGAGCCAGGATGAGGCGGTGGTAACGGCCGTATCCACCAATCTGCAAAATATGTTTGAAGAACGCGGCATGGACATTGATCTGTTCACCAGCGCCACCAAGGCGGAAGAGCGGCTGGACATTGAGAATCAGTTTTTCCCGATTGTGGGCATGTTTATCAGCCTGGCGTCGCTGGTGGCCACGGTGGGCGGCATGGGGCTGATGGGCTCGCTGGGCATCAGCGTGGTGGAGCGCACCCGCGAAATTGGCGTCATGCGGGCGATTGGGGCGCGGTCGCCCACGATTATTTCGCTGTTCATCATGGAAGGTGTGCTGCAAGGGGTGCTGAGCTGGCTGGCAGCGGTGCCGCTGGCATTTTTCATCAGCCAGCCATTGGCCCGGCTGCTGGGGCAAACCATGCTGGAGATTGATTTGGATTATGCGTTTAACTGGACGGCCGTTTTCATCTGGCTCATCTCCATCCTGCTCATTTCCGTGCTGGCCGCCCTCTGGCCCGCCCGGCAGGCCACCCGCATCAGCGTGCGGGAAAGCCTGGCCTACGCTTAGAAGATTTTTTGCCACAGAGAATACAGAGAAAGCAGAGAGTTTAGGGAGTAATACCCTGACTCGCTGCGGGCATCACGCCCTTTTCCCCCACTTTCCAGCAACGAAAATCACACTTCAGGCATGGTTCATTTTGAACCAAAGCCAGCTTTGCAAATTGTAGAACGATTTTGCAAATCGTTCTCTGAGCGATTTATCAAATCGCTCTACAAACTGTCAAGCGGGTTTCTTCGACCAGCCCAGGGCGACTATAAGGTTCGCCCCACCAAAACATGCTGCGATGCATTCCTCATTGGCGCGGGACACTATTTGCATTTGTCCGCACCTCTTCAAGGACAAGCCGCTAACCCGCCGAAAAATGATTGACAAACGAGGCTTATTTGCCGTATACTTGATAGTAACAATAATTGTTATTAACAAGTATATATCCGCAGTGAAGGAGCGTTATGGAGAAAGAGAAGTTCTATCCGGTGGCCATGGAGTTACAGCTGTACGCCGCCCTTTTGCTCAAGTTCTTCAACCAGGCTGTCGAAAACCGGCTGCGCGCTCACGGCGAAAAGATCAGTGGGTTGCAGTATGGCATTTTGCAAATGCTGCAATTTGAATCGCTAACCATCAGCGAGATTAGCCAGCGGTTGGGGTTTGATCTCTCTACCCTGGTGCGCTCGGTGGATGCGCTGGAGCGCAAAGACCTGGCCCGGCGCAACAGCGATCCCAACGACCGGCGGCGCAACCCGATCAGCCTCACTGCCAGAGGGCGGGAACTGATGCAGAAAGCGCCGGTCATCACGGAGGCAGATCCGACGTTTCAGGCGCTGGAATCACTGGGGCTGGAATCGGCCACGCAGCTGCGGGATTTATTAAGAGAACTGATTAAAAAATTTCCCGAAGGGGAGCTGGTGGCCGGCCTCATGTCTGGCCCTGGCCCCAATCAATAAATAATGAGATTTCATTGGTGGGCACACCACTACAAATGAAAGTTTGTAGCCCGATTTGGTAAATCGGGAGGCGATTTACCAAATCGCTCTACATTTTCGGAGCGTAAAAATGGAAAGCGTGTCAGGGGTGGTCATTGAAGTTGCGGAGCTGGTTAAAACGTATCCGGGGATTACGGCCGTTGACAACATTTCCTTCACCGTACGTCAGGGCGAAATTTTTGGCATGTTGGGGCCAAACGGGGCGGGCAAAAGCACCACCATTGAATGCCTGGAGGGAGTGCGCCAGCCGGACAATGGCCGCATCCGCATCCTGGGGTTAGATCCCAAAAAGGATGGCTTCAAGCTGCGGGAACGGATTGGCATCCAGTTTCAGTCGGCGGCGCTGCCGGATCGGCTTAAGGTGTGGGAAGCCATCGACCTGTTTGCCACGTTCTACAAACGGCCGCTCGACTGCCACCAGCTGCTGGAAACGATGCAGCTCACCGAGAAGCGGGACGCGTACCTGGCCAAACTGTCTGGCGGTCAAAAACAGCGCCTCTTCATTGCCCTGGCCCTGGTGAACCAGCCCGAGCTGGTTTTCCTGGACGAGCTGACCACCGGCCTCGACCCGCAAGCACGGCGCGCCATGTGGAGCCTGGTCCAGGAGATTCGCGCCCAGGGCAAGACCATCTTCTTGACGACTCACTTTATGGAAGAAGCCGAGCGTTTGTGCGACCGGGTGGCGATCATCGACCACGGGCAAATCATCGCCCTGGACACACCGCAAAATCTGATTAACGCCTTGGGCAGTGAAAACCGGGTTATTTTTGCCACCGCACAACCCGTTGACGCGGCAGCCCTGGAGGCAATTCCTGGGGTTCATCGCGTTGAGCAGATCCGCGATCGGGTGGTGGTGTATGGGCCAAAGGATGGGCTGGTTGGCCGCGTGGTGAATGCGCTGGAAGCCAATGGCATTGCGTTTGACAGTTTGCAGGCCGAGCCACCCACGCTGGAAGATGTCTTTTTGTCGCTGACGGGCAAGGAAATACGAAATTAGGTGAATGATTTTCCCGGAAACTCTGTGTGTCAACCTGTAAGTTTCCGGGAAAATGCACCGGGGGTGCAGGATGCGTGCTTTTACAAAACTGGCATTTGTCCAGACAAAACTTTATTTGCGTGATCCGATGAGCGTCTTTTTTACCCTGCTCTTTGGGCCACTTCTGCTCATCATGTTTGGCTTTATCTTTGGCAACGAGCCGCAGGCGATTTTTGGCGGGTTGGGGCATTTGGACATTTCGGTGCCGTCGTATACGGCCGTTATCATTGGCATTACCGGCCTGACCACCCTACCCATCACCACCGCAACCCGGCGCGAAAACGGCGTTTTGCGCCGCTTTGCCGCCAGCCCGCTTAGGCCGCTCACCTACTTTCTGGCCGACATGCTGGCCCCGTTTGTGGTCACCACGGTGGGAATTTTGCTCCTGTTCCTGCTGGGGATCACAGTGTACCACGTGCGGTTTGATGGCAGCTGGTTAAATATCATCCTGGCGGTGTGTTTCAGCACGCTGACGCTTTTTGTGTTTGGTTATGTGCTGGTTGGGCTGCTGCCCACCGCGCGGGCCGTCATGATTGTGGGCAACGTGCTGATCATTCCCATGAACGTTTTCTCTGGCGCGCTGATTCCGCTGGAGGTGCTGCCAGACGCTGTGCGCCGGGTGTCTACCTTTTTCCCGCTCACCCACGTTGTGACGCTGCTGCGCGGGCTGTGGTTTGCCGAGAGCTGGAGCGCCCATCTCCACGAAGTGGCGATCTTGCTTGGCGTATTTGTGGTGGGTGTGGTTATCATTGTGCGGACATTCCGTTGGGAATAAAGGAAGAACAACATGGGTTTAGAGATTCGATTGGAAACGGCCGTTGACGCCGAAAAAGTATATGTGGTCGAAGCCACCGCCTTTGGCCGCCCCGCCGAGGCGGAGCTGGTACAAAAGCTCCAGCAAGCCGGAGTAGACACCATCTCGTTGGTCGCCGTGCTGGATGATGACCTGGTGGGGCACGTCCTCTTTTCGCCGGTGACGG
>CAUJGI010000261.1 GCA_963169155.1 Chloroflexota bacterium | reverse complement strand
AAGCGATGTTCGACCCCAAAAGTGCTGGCAAAAATGTATATGCGGCCGTGCTGATTCTTTCGGTAACAGCTGTTTTCCTAACTGGCAGTTTGAATTCCAGCAACGTCTGGCCCTGGTTTTGGGGTGGGCTTTTGGTGATCGCCATTGGAATGCCATTGCTGTTGTTGGACATTACGGCTAAATGGAAGCAGCTTGAAATTTTGAAGCAATGGTACGAGGAAGATTATTACGAAGCAGATCGTAAAGAGAAGAATTTCAGGTCGCTGCTTACCGTTTTGTTTGCTTTGCTTGTTATTTGGACTGGCTTCAACCGTGGCAACTTTGTACCCTGGTTTGCTGCTGGGATAATTATCATCTTTGTCATTGTGCCATTGCAGCGAATAGACAATCTATTCATTCATGATGGAAAATTATTAGGCATTCTAAAACAATGGGACGATTTAGATGAGAAGGGGAAAATTTATCGTCATTTGTGGTTTGCCTTTCCAAGGGCCGTTTTAGCTTTATTTGCCACTAAAAATCCATTTTTAGTTGGGATTTACTTTATGGGGGAAGTCTGGGTCGGTATACGCCGTTTACAGAAATGGCAGAAGCTCCAGATTGAAGAAAAGTTGTAGGTAAACCAATACCATGCGCCTAAGTGAACGTGCCTTAAAAGATCAGCTTTATGAGATTGCCGATAATGAGTTTGCGCTACCGGAGCAGGCCAAGGCGATGCCCCGTGCCCTGGAAATGCTGCCTCACCTGGGCAGCCCGGATGCCGAGCTGCGCGATGATTTGATCTACAGCACGCTGGCCAACTGGATTTTGGCCGACACGTTTGAAGAAGACGATCTCAAAGCGCTGCTGCGCCAGCTGCTCAACGAGGAGCATTTGTTTCACAAATTGGGCGAGGCGGACACAGACTCAGTTTTTATGCGCAGCTTTTCAGTGCTGCTGATCCCGTTGATTTTGAGCTGGCACCGGCAACGGCCGTTCCTCATGCCCTACGAACTGCGCGAAGTGAAGGTGAAACTGCTGGATTACCTGGAGAAAGAGCAAGATTTACGCGGTTTTGTCCTGGACGAGGATGAAACGGGTGAGCCAAAGGGGTGGGCCCACGCCGTCGCCCACACGGCCGATGCCCTGGATGACCTGGTGCGCTGCAAGGAGATGGGCAGCGAGGAGCTGCTGGAAATCCTCAACGCCATCCGGCAAAAGGCGGCCGAATCGAAGCTGGTGTTTGTCCACCTGGAGGATGAGCGGCTGGTGTCGCCAGTCATTGCCGCTTTGGGGCGCAAAGTGCTTACCCCGCCCGACGTGCAAAGCTGGCTGGCCGGTTTTGTGCCCCTGGCCCAGCAAAAAGAGCCGTTCCCCGACTGTTACCGCCAGGCGCAAAACGTGAAGAATTTCCTGCGCAGCCTGTATTTTCGCGCCCGCCAGCCGGAAACGGCCGTCCTCATCGGCGAAAACAGCGCCAACGCCCTGGCCGAGCTGGTCAACAAAACCCTGCAAAGCATCGCCCTGTTTTGAACAAGCGGGACACAGAGTTACGCAGAGAATACACAGAGTTTCACAGAGAAAAGAAGCGAAAATCTGTGTCATGGTTCGGCTGCGCTCACCACAAGCCTGCGCAATCTGTGGATAAATCAAGCCAACTCTTCACGCGCCGCCACGAACCAGGGATGCACGAAGCGCAGGGTGTCGCGCTGCTGCCAGAGGTGGTTCAGGTAAACCCGGCAGGCGTCGTCGATTGAGCGGGCAACGGCCGTCACCAACTCTCCCCAATACGGCGGCTCACCCGGTTGATCCCACTGAATTTTGTCGGCCACAAAAACAATTTTGTCCAGCAGGCTGGCTCCAGCCTTGAGCGTGGTGTGGCAGCCGATGGCGCTGAGCACGGCCGTTTCTGTCACGCCAAATACCTCTTGGGCCACCACGGTGCTCAACTTCTGGTGCAAAATCATGGGGAACGCCGCTTCGCCGGGCAGCACGGGGATGTTGAAAGCAGCGCACAGGTCCACGCGGGCCGGGTTGGGAATCACGGCGCTGATGTCGTGCAGCCAGGCGGCCGTTTCGGCTTGATCCGGGTCCGCGCCAAACCGGCTGGCCAGCTGCCTGGCCTCTTGCGCCACCCGGGCCACGTGTTCGGCCACTTTGGGCAGGTGATGGTGGGTGAGAACGGCCGTAACGTCCAATCCTAAGTCGCCCGTTAAGGTAAATTGCCCATAATAAGGTTTCAAGTAATGATTCATGCCGCCAAGCATATCATCCAACCGGCAAAAATCCCTTAGTCGGGAAACCCGTGAACCTTTGCGGTATCTGAAAAATAGAAGTGGAGACCCTGCATGCAACAAAAGATTCCCTATTTCCTCTGGCTGCTGCTGCTCACCTTTCTCACGGGCTGTGATCTGTGGGAGAGTGACGTTGCCGGAAGCCCCGAAGACAGCAGTGCCGAAACGGCCGTTGCCGATGAAGAATTGACATACACCGGCGATCCACCCGTCGACGGCAAGGGCAACGTCTTTGGCGAAATTCATTGGAACGGCCGTGGTGTGCCCGACCTGGAAGTGGCCCTGTGCCCCGATTTTTCCACCTTTAGCGGCTGTAATAGCACCCCCCTCACCACCATTACCGATGCCAACGGCCAATACCTCTTCAAAGATATTAACCCCGGCGTCTACGCCCTCTCTGTGCGTGTCTTTGACACAGAGGACTGGCTTTACATTTCCAACGGCATCCTCAGCTCCTCGGCGTTTGACGTGACGGCGGGCAAAACTTTGACGATTGGTTACCAGGATATCTTCAAGCTGGACCTGAAACTGCTCACGCCGGGTAATGGCGCAACGGTGGCCGTCGAAAAACCTTGGCTCGATTGGAACGATTACCAGAATCCTCAGGCCGCCTATTACAAAGTTTCGCTTTTCCCGGATCAAGGGGATGCTATTGTTTTCGATAAGCGGGCGGAAGAATCAACGCTGGAGGTAGAGCTGCTGCCGGTGAGCTGCGGCTATCGTTGGTCGGTTGAAGCGTATAACGAGGAGCGTACCAAGATTGCTGAATCGCCCGAACCGTTTACTTTTACGGTGACTAGCCTGCCGGGATCGTGCCTGCTGGCCATCCAGGCCCCGACCGACGGCGCAGAAATCCCTGGCGATAATATTTTGTTGGATTGGGACGATAGTCCGCTGGCGGCCAGCTACAAAATCCTCATGTGGAACGACGACGATCCGGACCGGACCAATGTGCTGGATTTCTTTGAGGTGAATGAGTCCAGCTACGAAATCCCCGGCCTGCTGCTCCCGGCGCGCTACGTCTGGTCCATTTCCGCCTACGACAAAGATGGCCGCAAAATCGGCGCGACGGAAATTTCTGATTTTGTGGTACGGCCGTAAGAATTCACCCTCACCCCAGCCAGATTCCCTCCCCCTCACAGGGGGAGGGCCAGGGTGGGGGTCAGTTTTAACGCACCGTCACTTCCGTATACGCCGGGAACTGATTCCCATCAAAATCTTCCACAATAAAGCCAACCACGTACTGCCCGGCGGCGGCATCCAGGTCTACCCAGGTGAAGGTCTCATCGGTGAAGGTGAGCGTGCCTGCTTCCTGCGTCTCGGTGTTGATGACACGGCCGTTTCCATCCAAATCCTGCCACGTTTCCAGCACGGTAAACTGATCACCCACCTGCGGAATGATCTCGCGCGGGCCGCCGGTGCCATCTACGTTGTTGAAGCCGTACACCTGCAGCAACACCCCGTCGCGGAACAGCCGCCGGGCTGCCCGCTGCGTGCCGTCGTCGTAGATGTAAATGCCATCCACGGCGTAGGTGGCGTCTTCAAACGATGCGCCATAGGTTTGCGGCTTGAAGAGCGTTACCACCTGGCTGGTACCGTCGCTGATGGCAAAGACCACCGGCTCCCACTCAAACTCCAGCACAAACGGCTCGTCGGGCCAGACCGGGTAGAACAGCCCGCCCACTTCCTTCGTGTCGGCGCTTTCCAGGTAGTCCGAGTCGATCACCAGCAGCGAGTTGGCGCTGGTGTCGACAAAGCCGACCATCAGCTTGACGTAGCCGATGTTTTCGCCAGAAATCTCGGTGGTGAGCAGGACGGGTTCGCCGGGGGCGGCTTCATTGCTGGAAGCGGTGATGGGAGCGATGGTGATGTCACCAGCGCCGGGGGCGCGCAGCGGCGCGGTGGGGATGGCTGCCCCGGCATCGGCGGCCGAAAACGGCTCGCCGGTGTAGTGGAAGGCCAGGAAGTCGTCCCAGAGTGAGACATTGCTGAAGGTGTTGGCAACGGCCGTATACGACTGCGGCCCGGTAATCGGATTGCCGTACAGCTCCGAATTGGGGAAATAAATCGACACGCCCGTCGAGCCTGGTTTGTTGGGGCCGTGTTTTTCGGCAATCACCGCCTGGTTAATCGCCGCCAGGACACCCTCTACCGCCTGATCGACCTCACTGCTGCGGCTGTTTTGCGCCAGCAGCTGGGCAAAGTGGCCCAGATCGATGTACGACGGCGGCACATTGCTGCCAAAAACGCTGGTAAACGATTGCGCACGGGTGCGGTTTTGGGCAATCGTCTGCTGGTTGTCGTTGGCCAGGGCCAGGCTGAGCGTGTTGATACTGTCGACCAGCGGCTGCACCTGGGAGAGATCAACGGCCGTTAACGTCACATTCTGCTCCATCTGCTGCACCAGTTGGTCGGTCGAGACATTGCTGGGGCC
>CAUJGI010000260.1 GCA_963169155.1 Chloroflexota bacterium | reverse complement strand
TGACGCATGAAACGGCCGTCCTCTTTGGCGGCTTTGCGGCGCTGGTGCACATTTGTGCCCAACCGGAGCTGCTGACAAAGTGGCGGCCGCTGCTGCGCCAGCCGTGGCGCTGGTTTTTGCTGGCCGGGTTGGCCTACCTGGTTGTCTACCAATTTTTGCCCATCAGCCGCGCCCCGCAGGCGGCCGTGGTTGGACGCGATTTGTGGCTGAACGGGTTGTATTTGCTGCAAGCGGCCGTATTTCCCATCGCCTGGTTTGCCCATCTGCTGCCCAACGTTAGCGGTCAGCTGATCACGGCGGTGGGTGCTGGGCTGGTGCTGGCCGTCTCCGGCTGGCTGGCGTGGCGTAAACCAGCCTGGCGCGCGCCGCTGCTGCTGGCCTGGGGCTGGTGGGCGGCGGCCAGCGCCTTGCTGGGCGTCACCCTGGCCACCGATTATTTGCTGCGTGGACCGCGATTGTTGTATTTGGGCAGCGTGGGTGTGGCGCTGCTGTGGGCGCAGCTGTTGGGAACCCTCACCCCAGCCCTCTCCCTTGAGGGAGAGGGAGCAGATTCCCGCCCCCTCACAGGGGGCGGGCCAGGGAGGGGGGTGGTGTGGACGGCCGTACTCACCTTCATACTCCTAACCAGTGGCCAATTTGTGCAGACCAAACTCACCCAGTACGAGCAGCTCACTCAACCTGTGCGCGTCTGGCAAACCAACCCATTTGCTTTTCCAAATGCAGAAGTTGTTTTTGTGAACCTGCCGCAGTGGCTGGACGTGCCCCCCAATACGTACGCCATCGGCGTTGAGTTTGTGGCTATGCTGGGGGATTATCTGTTTGTAGAGGAACTCACCAACGCCAACGGTATCGGCACGGGGGGCGTGTGGGCTGTAGAAGTGCCGGAGCTGCAAAGCCAGACGGCGTACGCGTACGGGATTCACGCTCAGCACAGTTGGCCTCCGCTGGCAGACAAACTGAGATTGCTGTTTGTCACCGAATTTACAGCGGAGCAGCCGCAAACGCGGCTAACGGGCTTCTTAAGCCAGCTGCCAGGAACCGGCGAAGCACCTTACATGACCGCCCAATTTGACACCTACCAGCTACAACTTGGTAATCCGAACGAGTTTGGTGCCAGAGACGTTGCCGAGGCGTGTGATGGCGTTGTAAGAGTAAGATTGAGCTGGCAACAACGCGACGTGACTATTCCCGACACAACCTCGGTTTTTGTGCAGGTGCTGGGGGAAGACGGCCGTTTGCTGGCCCAGGCAGATGGACCACCATTAGGAATTCGCCCCAGTTTGCTGGCCGCCACACCTGCCTGGACGCTGTTTGATCTGCGGGAGATTGAGCTGCCTGAGGGAGAAACGGCCGTACCCACCACCCTCCTCGTTGGCGTCTACGATTTTGCCAGCGGCATGCGCAGCCCCGCCACCGATAACGCCGGGCAGCCCTTGCCTGACAATGCCTGGCGTGAACCTATCGACGCCTGCAGCGAAAAGTAACTGCTTACCGAACAAAGCCAATGCAATCGGAAGGGTTGTCTCTCACCAGCAGGTTGTTATACACTCACAGCTGTGTCCGAGTTGGACGCTTAACCTTTTTCCCGCACGTTTACAGGGACACCTCCCATTGAATCTGAACCCCTCCACACCAACGGCCGCTTTTCTGCCGCCAAGCCAGGGCAGATGGGCCACGGTGCGGCCGTTTGTCTTGAGGAGTAAACCATGAGCGACAAAATAAATATCAATCTGGCCGATGCCGCGACGCTGTCGACGCTGCCGGGCATTGGGCCAGCCATTGCCCAGCGCATCATCGAGTATCGCGAAACGGTGCACCCGTTTGAAGAAGTGATCGAGTTGGTCGCCGTGCCGGGCATTTCGGAAAAGATGGTGCGCACGTTTGAGGCCAGCGTTACCGTCGAGCCGGTTTCGCGCAGCACGGCCGTTTCCCTTCAGCTGGAAGAACCAACGGATCTGCTCCTGATGGCCACGCCCGATCCGCGGGAACTGCTGCCGGAACCCGAAGCCGAAGAAGGGGCGGCACCCTTTCCGCCGCCGGCGCCCGTTGCCGAACCAGAAGATGCGGTTGAGGAACCAGAAGAGATGTGGGTGGCAACGGCCGTTCCCCAACCGGAACCCGCCAACCCCCGCCCCGAAACCATTTCTTTTGCCGAGCCTGCCGCCCCCGCCCAGCCACCGGTAGATTGGGAGGCGCGGGCACGGCGGCGTGGCTGTCTCAGCACGCTGCTCGGTGCGACCTTTGGTGCCATTTTGGGCGCGGCGCTCACCCTGGCCGTGCTGGCGGCCATGAACCGGGGCACGCTCAGCTATGCCACCCGCGACGACGCCATTCAGCAGCAGCTGGAAACCGAAATCATTTCCCGAACCAACGAGCTGAACCAGTTTGCCACCCGCGTCAGCCTGGTCGCCACGGAGGAAGCCGAGGCCAACCAGTCGCTGGCGAGCGAATTTGCTGCGGCCAACCAAGCCATCAACGACGAGCTGGCCAACAACGAAGTCATCATCAGCTACCTGGCAACACGTTCCGGTGCTTTGGAGCTGCGCCTGGATGAAGTGGCCGGGGCAGCCGATACCTTCACCGGCTTTTTGGACGGCCTACGCGGTCTGCTGGACGATCTGGAGGAAGGCACGGCGACGCCCGCACCCTTCGGCGAGACGTTGACGCCTACCTACACGCCGACACCTACGCCGTTTGGTGGTACCGAGACACCAGAGGAAGTGACAACGGCCGTTGCCCCCACGCGCACCCCCTTGCCCACCGCCACGCCGTTTGCCTTCCCCAGCAACACGCCTGCACCGCAACCCTGAGCAGTCCGCTGCGTAACGTTTGTTTTGTGCGGCGGGCAAAGGCACGTGCGCCCATTGCCGCAGATTCGTTTTTAAGCACACCAACGCAGGATTTTTCCGATGACCATAAACGAGGAGTTGAAAATGACAACCAACCAACCACGCAGCTTCGGCCAACGACTGTGGTGGATTATTCGCACCACCTTACTCATTTTTGTATTGGCAGTTTTGGCAACGGCCGTTTTGGGCGGCCTGGGGTATGCGGGCTATCTGGGCGTGTTGGAAATTCAGCGCTCTAACAACAGCCTGGCCATGCGCATCGACGCCAACGAGCAGAATCTCAATTCGCTGCGCGATCTGGTGAATTCGGAGTTTGCCCAGGGCAACCCGGAGCAGCAGGTGCAGCTCAATCAGCTGGAAAATGAGCTGGCCCGGTTGACCAGCCAGCTGGAATCGCTCCAGGCAACCCAGGCGGCGGATACGGCCGTGCAAACCGACCAGCTCACCACGCTCCAGACCGATCTGGCCGATGCCATTGCCGCAAACAGCGATCTGGCGGAGGAACTCGCCTCGGTGCAGTCGGCCCTGGTGGCATTGCAAAGCGACCTGAACAGCAGCGGCGGTCGTCTCGACGAGCTGGGCGGCGATGTGGACCAGCTGCGCGTGCAGCTCACCGAGCTGGATGATACGTTGACGGTTATGAACGAAGAAGCGGCAGCTGCCCGCGACCGCGAAACGGCCGAACTCCAACAAAGCCTGACGCTGCTTCAACTGTGGGGGGTGCTCACCAACGCCCGCCTGGCCCTGCTAAATGACGATGTGACCGGAGCGGAAACGGCCGTGGCTCAAGCGCAAACCCTGGCCGCCACCCTTACCGCCGAACCGGATTCCGCGGTTGAGATCATCCTGGAGCGGCTGCAAACCCGCCTGGACCTGGCGGCAGGCAGCTTTGCTACCAGTCTCCCCACCGCCGCCCAGGATTTGGAAGCCGCCAGCCGTGAGCTGGGCCTGCTGCTCAGCGGTCCCCTGGCGGAAACCGAGGTGGTGGCCGTCACCCCGGATTTGGCAGAGACCCCAGAAACAAGTGATGTGGAGGGAACGGCCGTAGCGCCCACCGCTGCGCCTTCAGCCACAAACACCCCTCAGCCATTGCCCACAGCAGCACCCACGGCTACCCCATAACGCAAAGGAATTAGAGTGGGCCAATTTTCAAGATTGGCCCACTCTACACCCTCCCAACCGATCAAAACAAAAAACAGGAGCCGGGTTTGTCCCGGCTCCTGCCTTTTCTAACTAACCAACGTGCTCAGTTAGCGGTCGTGTTACGAGTCGCTTTCCTGAACTGGCGATGGCCGGGTCATACCAGACACATCGGCACCCAGGTCAACCAGCGTATCATACAGAACCTGAATGATGTACTGGCCGTTGTGGGCAAATGCGCCGGGATCCTTCTGCACGTACTGGTAGTTGTAAGCTGCCCGGAGCAGGGTTGGTGTCCAGGTGCTGTACCCTTCGCCAGCGTCGTTGAAGAAGTACGGGTAGGCGTGAGAATCGTACACGATGGGGGCGGCACCCACGCTGACGGCATAATCCGTCATGGCAGTGTAAAGCAGCTCGGCCATCGTATTGATTTCGCCAGCGATACCTTCGGTCACGTCGCCATCACCGTCGAAGTCCACTTCGCTTACGCGGATGTTACGGAGATCTTCGGCCGTTTCAATTTCTACATCCTCGTGGCAGTCAGCGCATTCAGCTACTATCACTTCGAGGGCATGGGTGTCGTGGCATTCCGTACAGTCATCAAACGCGCCAACGTGCTCGTTCTGGCCGCGGTATTCATTGCCCGCATATTCGTACGCACCCTTCACTTCGGTACCGAAGAGGGTAGCGCCGGCCGCAAAGTAATGAATGTTCTGGAAGCGCAGGTTATCGGCAATTTCGTCGTCACCAAGTTCGCCAATGGCCCGATCCACAGACCCGGTTGAAGAGCGGCCCTGATGGCAGTTGATACACGTGTTGGCCGGTTCGCCTTCGCCAAAGGAAACCGTCGCCCCACTGGGGAAGGTCACTTCGTCAAAGACGTACAGCTCAAACGTTTCCAGATTGCTGTGACAGGTGGCACAGTTCAGGCCGCTGGCCACTGGTTGAGAAATAGAGACGCCTTCCGTCGCAAACAGTGGCAGCCCGGCGGCCGAGTGGCACTTGCTGCAGGTGCCCGGCACAAACCCTTCTTCCTCATCCCAATGACGGAACGCTTCTTCTGAGGCGGCGAAGTGGCCATGGTCATTGCGATGCAGCGTCGCCATGTCAATGGGTGTTGCCACTGCTTCATTCAGACTGGCGGTGGAATCGTAGAGGAGCTGGATAATGTATTTGCCGCCGTGAGCATACCGACCAGGATCCTTTAACGAAACCTGGTAGTTGTAAGCGGCTTGGGCCAGACGAGGCGTCCAGGCATTGTAGGCGTTGGGGAACGCCGCTTCACCTTCGCTTACCCCACCATCGCCATCGCTGTCGATGAAGAAGTAGGGGTATGCAAGCTCATCATATACGAGAGGTGTGCCGCCCACTTCAGCTGCGTAGGTTTGCATCAAATCATACAGGATGGTCCGCATATCCTCAATCTCGAAGAAGACGCCTTCGTCCATGTCGCCGTCGCCGTCGTAATCAACTAAAGAGCCTGGCATGCGGATGTCTACCAAATCTTCTGCGTCACGCAGATCGGTGTGGCAGACGGTACACTCGTCGAACTGAACTTCCAACGTGTGGGGATCGTGGCAGCTTGTGCAGGTATCGTACCCTTCCACATGATCAAACTTGGGATCGTACGATTCTCCTTCATATTCGTAACCGCCCATGGCCCAGGTACCAAACCGTGTGGCGGCCGCTGCATAGTAATGAATGTTGGTAAAGCCCAGGTCTGCGCTCACGGTATCCAGGTCGGCCTGTGGGTCCAACCCGGCGTTGACGATCGAATCGTTTACCGAGACCGTCGAGGCACGCCCTTGATGGCACTGCATACAGCGGGCTTCTGCACCTAAGCCAGTGATTTCTGCCCCGGAGGGGAAGACGACGCTGGATAGGTCTATCGCAACATCATTGTGACATGCTTCGCATTCAACGGTGCTGCCCAGTGGGGCGGCGGCGTCGACAGCGCCAAAAGCAGTGCCGTCAGCCCCTAAAAAGTCGAGGAAACCGGGCGTGCTGTGGCACTTGGCGCAGTCGGCGGGCACTTCTGCCGGGTCCTCTTCGTTCCAGTGAACAAAAGCTTCGGCGCTGGCGTCAGCGTGGCCAGATGCGGCCCACTGTTCCTGGAAGGGGATGGTGGATACGGCCGATTCCGGCTCCACCATCACTTCAACCACGCGCGTTACTTCCACGGGAACTTCAACAGGATCGCTGGCGACTTCGACCTCAACAACCCGAGTCACCTCCACTGTCTCTGGTTCCTGGCTGCAGGCAGCTGCGGCCAAACCCAGAAATAACAAAAGCCCGAGCAAAATGAAAATTCTATTTAACTTCGGGTAAACCATAAAAACCTCCTTTGCAACTTTCTTGTCAGAAAATGATCGTCAAGAAGTCCCCGACAGATCTTTTCTGAAAAATGCTCACAGACGATGCCAAGGACGATTGTTCGCCTCGTCTGATGATTCCAACTTAACAAATTGATAAATAAGCTACTGGGGCGGCCGTTAGATCAGGGGGATGGCGTACCCAATGGCACAAAAATCTCGCGAGTGACCCGTGGAATGGTCTGAATGGCCGTCTCTTCAAAGGTGAAGGCCCAAATCAGCGCCACCAGCAGCAAGATGCCAACCACAAGGCTAACGGCAAAAAATATTCGCTGCCGCCGGTGCAAAACCGGCAGTGAGAGCTCTGGCCACGGATCCCCACCCGCTTCCAGTCGTTCCAGCTCCAGTGCATGTTCCTCTTCCATCTGATGACGCGGCAGCTTGCCGGTAAACATGCTGGGGTTAAACTGTTTGATATGCACGTTGTACATGTGCCAGATCAGGATGCTGAGGACGGCCAGCAACGCTTCGCCACCGTGCGCTGCCTTGGCCGCAGGGATGAATTCCCCTGGCAAAAACACCGTTATGGCAATAGGATTCCACAACATAAATCCGGTGATGGCCATAATAGCGGTACCCCAGACCACCGCCCAATACTCCACCTTTTCGCCAAAGTTAAACTTTGCCATGCGCGGTGCCTCAGCGGAAAAGCCCAGGTTGTGTTTGACCGTTTGCACCAGGTCTTGCCAATCTTTCTTTTCCGGCAGCATACGCATGCGCTCGCGCTTCACAAAAAAGCGGTAAGCGGAGGTAAAGAGGTGGTAAATGGAACCCACAACCAGCAAAATGGCGGCAAACCGGTGCACAATCCGGATGAATTCAATGCCGCCCATCGCATCGATTGTCCATTGGGCCCATTGTTCCAGAGCGTACTTTTGAGGTAGCCCGGTAATCGTGAGCACGGTGAAGCTGATGGCCAGGATAGCATGCTCGATGCGCGCCATCAGCCGAAAACGGGGGTACTGCTGTTCTACTTCTGGGTGTATTTCTTGCGTCGTGCTCATTTTTACCCCCTCAACCGCAGGCGAATACGGCGGTAAACGTCCGTCGCAACCATAAAGCTGAAGAAGCCCAGGGTGGCGGGAATCACAATTTGATAAAAAAGGTTCACCAGGAAAACCAGCGGATTATTTTGCAGCGATGGCTTGAAATGGCTCGTCCAGCTGTCGGGGAAGTTGGCCGTGGCATCGGGATGGCACTGCTGGCACGTTTCCAGCAGGTTGGCCTTGATGCCCGCTTCCGGGTCGTCCGGGTCTTTGATGGCATGGACGCCGTGGCAGTCGTAGCAGACAGCCTTGTTGGTTTCGGCGTTGGGATCCTGGTGTTCAAACAGGGTTACGGTGGTGCCGTGGAAATCGGCCACGTAGGTGTCGAACACCTCGGTGGAGATGTCGTACTGTTCCATCAACGCCACATCGGCGTGGCATTCAGCGCACAGCTGGGGTGATCGAATGCGGAACAGCGCCGTGGTGGGATCGGAGATGTTGTGCACCTCGTGGCAGTTAATGCACGTGGGCACGTCTGGATTGCTTTCGCTGAGCAGGGCCTCGCCGTGCACACTGCTGGCGTACTCCTCAAAAATAGTGCTGTGGCACTGCTCGCAGGTGTACGAGATGCGTTCGCGGGGTTCATTGGGTATGGGTGTGTCGTGGGCGCTGTGGCAGTCGGTGCAAACGGCCGCTTCCGGGTGATCTTCCGCAATCGCCAATCCATGTACATCATCCAGCGTCTGGTCATACATCGGCTCGTGGCAACGGCCGCACAGCGGGTACTGCTGCAAGTTGTACTCGCGCAGGCTGGTGGCCTGGACGGGTTCATGGGGGAAGGTCCCGTTGTTTTCGTGGCAGTCGGTACAGGCCAACGGCTGCCAGGTATTGGCTTCGCCGTGCACCGAATCATGCAGCGCCCCGGCATCGACGGTCAGCGAGACGGTATCGCCGTTGGGGAAGGTGTAGCTGAGACCTTCCTGACTGTGGCACGACAAACAGTAGCTGTTGTCTACCTGCTGCGTAAAAAGGCCGTCGCG
>CAUJGI010000259.1 GCA_963169155.1 Chloroflexota bacterium | reverse complement strand
TCAGTTCAAACTCAATGTTGGCGCGTTCCGCCATATCCAAAAGGGTGTGGTGGCCATCGGCCAGATTTAGCACCCAGAGCATGGCCATCACGCTGTCGTGGGTGCTTTTGCCGCCGCCGAGCGAACCATACAAGCCGCGTTTGCCTAGCTGGGGCTCGCATGTTGGTTTTTGATTGATCACAATCCGGTCATGCTCCAGCACATTGAGGACGGCCAGGTAGGTGGCCAGGGAGTCGGCCAGGTATTCTGGTTTGACCAGGTCAAAGTTGTCGGCAGAGGTGTGGTATTGGGGGAAACGGCCGTATGGCGTCCGCGTTAAACTACCAACCGCCAGGTTAAACCCTGGCGAACAATACTGCCGCTCATCATAGCCATAGGGCGAAAAATCAATCACCGCATGCGGCTGCCCCTTGTGCGCCAGCACATGGGCCACCGCCCGGTCGATAGTCGCGTCGCCCTGCCGACTGCGCTTGTATGTCATCTGGCCCGGATCGCCTACACAGGCCACCACCAGGCCATGTTGAATGCGTGCCGCCTGCGCTTCATGCCGCGCCAACCAGGTGATTGCCCCAATCGTGCCCGGCAAAAAGAGAAAGCGATACGTATAACGCCGCGGCTGCCCGGCCAGATGCCGCGCCAGGAAGGTTGCCAGGGCCATGCCCGCCAGGTTGTCGTTACACAAGGAAGGATGGCAGCAGTGCGTCGAAATCAGCACCTCTTCTTCCGATTCGCCCGGCAGCACCAACTCGCCATAGGTCAGGTGGCCGTCGGCCAGCGTGCTGTCTACACAAACCTCATACTCGCCTTCTTCCAGGGCCTCCAGGGCGTTGTGGCTCAGGCAAAAGCCCCACGTCTCAGCATAGTACGACGTCCGGTACGGAATCCATTCTGGAAACTCTGGCAAACTGTGCAGATGCTTTTTAAGTTCACCTAAAGACATCTTTTGGTGAACGGGAATGCTGTAATTAACCAGGTGTAGATTGTGCTGCTGAAAGTCAATCACCTTCTCACCGCGCCCATTTTTTACGTAAGCGTCGCGCACGTTCCACTCTTTGGGCACGGTCCAATCACACACCTGCGTTCCGGTAGGCACTTCGTGCAGGGTCAGCGGCACCAGCTCCTGCAGGATTTGCAGCGATTGGCGCAGCCCATCTCCCGTAATGCTGCGGCAGATGGGATACAGCCTGTGCATCAAGGCTATCATTTCGGCGCTTAGGTCGGCCGAATTACATGTTTGCGAAAATGTGAGCATACTGTTCATCTAGAGCGGCTTGATAGGTGTCTTCACGCTGCCCAATCTGAGCGCTGGCTTCCGCAAGGTTCGCCGCCAAATGAGTGAAGCGTTCTTTTAAGGGCGCCACCTCAAAATCAGCAATGGAAAGGCAGTATTCGCCCTGCCCTGTATCGTTCATGAGTTCGTTTATTTTTTTATGGTAGGAAAGGGCAACCACGGGCTTGTGCAGGCGCAGCGAAAGCAGCACGCCGTGGAACCGGGAGGCAATAACCAGGTCGGTTTTGACCAACTGCGCTATTAACTGTTCGACAGTTTCGATCGGTTCATCAATGATTTGTCCTTCATTTGCCGCGACGCCGCGTTCGTCCAGCAGCTGCCGCAGATCGTCTACTGTCCACCGGTCATGTACCGCTTCGCCTGTGAAAAACACGATTTTGTACCCCTCGTCGATGAGCCAGGTAGTGAAATCAGCCATTTTGTTCAGATAATTGTTGTAAATTGCAGAATCACTCTCAGGCCAAATCCGAGGGTCGAAGTAAGTCATCGGGCCGAGGCCAACGATGGGTTTGTCACTCTCTTGTTTTGCGGTTTCGGTGTTAACTTTTAAGCTATGGGCCAGATCGGGATAGACCGGATCGTTGCGATCAAAGCCCAACACGTTTTTCACAAACCGTTTTGAATCAGCATCGCGGTAAGAGCGGTAGGTGGCCAGGGATAAGGCCCACTTGTCGAACAACCGACTCAGCCTGGCATTAAGCGGCCCCGCGCCTACGCTGACGATATAAAAAGGCACTTTGTGTCGGCGAGCCATTAGTGACCAGACCAGAAGGGTATAGGGGTGATGAAATGGGCCACCCCAATAATCGTCGAGCTGCCCACCGCCAGATACGATAAACATATCAAAGCCTTTCAAAAAGCGAGAGGCGCGTGAAAGTCCAATAAGCTCGGCGGGTAAAGCAAAGATCACGCGGCCCAGTTTACGGATGATAGGGTTATTGTGTGTCCGAAACTGAACCATAAGGCGTTCCACAAACGTGGTATTGGTTTCATCGCCCGATACCCGCCAGCCATCTTTGGCCATACGGCCGATTGGATAACTGGGCAAGCCGTGCCGTTCTTTTGTGTCTTCAGGGTTTAGGGAAAACCCATAGATCTGGGCATTGGGGATGTATTCCCGCACGTGCTGCAGCATAGCTTCCTGGATGGCAGCATCGCCAAGGTTGCCAAAGCCAAACGGACCCATGATGCCGATCTTTTTTGTGCCATTCACGCTACTCATGCTTTGACTGCCTTTTGTGCTTCCTTGAATCGCACGTCCTGCTGATGAGAAACGGCCGTTTCCACCGTCAGCGGAAAGTACGCCGGATCGTAATCGGGGTATACCAGGTCTTTGTCAGACATCACCTGTACCGGACCGGGCCACTGGATATTGAACAGGCTGTCGTTCCAGCGAATGCCACGAGCATATTCTGGCGCATAAAATTCGGAAATCATGTACAGTACCTCGGTGTCGTCTTCCAGAGAGAAAAAGCCATGCGCAAACCCCTTGGGTACATAGAGCGCCCGTCGATTTTTCGCCGTCAACGCCACCCCAATCCACTGCATGTAGGACGGAGAATCGGTGCGCAGGTCGATGATTACGTCGTAGATAGCGCCATGAACGCAGCGCACCAGTTTCGCCTCGGCAAATGGTGGCAGCTGCAAGTGCATGCCGCGCAGAGTCCCTTTGTGGCGGTTGTAAGAGATGCTGCATTGCGCCAGATTGGGGTCGAGTCCCTGCGCGGCAAATTCTTCCGGGCACCAGGTTCGGGCGAAAAAACCGCGTTCATCAGTATGCGCCTGCAAGTCGACGATGAATGCATCCTGAAGAGCCGTTGGTGTGAAGATCAAGGGATTACCTGTACCTCGGGAATGGGCACCACAAACTGGCCGCCCCATTCGCGAATAAATGCCATTTGCTTCATGATTTCGTCTTTGAAGTTCCAGGGCAAGATAAAAACGTAATCAGGCTGCACTTCGGCAATGCGGTCTGGGTGGAAGATCGGAATGTGCGTACCGGGCAGGAATTTGCCTTGTTTGTACGGGTTACGATCGACCGTGAAGTCCAGAAAGTCGGTGCGAATGCCGCAGTAGTTGAGCAGGGTGTTGCCTTTGCCAGGTGCGCCATAGCCCACCACGGTTTTGCCCTCTTGTTTGGCTTGAATGAGGAAGGCTAACAGTTTCCGCTTGGTTTCTTTTACCTGCTCGGCAAAGTTGGTGTAGCAGCTCATGTCGGTGAAGCCAGCGGCAATTTCGCGCTCGCGCAGGGCAATGAGCCGGTCGGTGATGGGTTTTGAGGTATCGTCGGCGTGACGGCCGTAAATGCGCAGCGATCCACCGTGTGTCGGCAGCTCTTCAACGTCAAAGAGGGTCATGCCATGCCCGGCAAAAATCTTTTCGGCCGTGATCAAGCTAAAGTAAGAAAAGTGTTCGTGGTAGATGGTGTCGAACTGGTTTTCGTCCATCAGCCGCATCAGGTGCGGAAACTCAATGGTGATCACCCCTTGCGGCTTGAGCAGAATCTTCAAACCGCCCACAAAGTCATTCAGGTCAGGCACCTGGGCCAAAACATTGTTCCCGGCAATGAGGTCAGCCTGTTTGCCTTCCGCGGCCAGTTTTCTGGCACATGCCACACCAAAAAACTCGGTCAAAGTTGGTACACCAATCGCCTCAGCGGCTTTGGCCACATTCAGCGCCGGTTCAATGCCCAGCACAGGGATGCCTTTTTCCACAAAATATTGCAGCAGG
>CAUJGI010000258.1 GCA_963169155.1 Chloroflexota bacterium | reverse complement strand
GGAAGATGTGGCCTTGATGCGCCACACCGTCGGGCAAGGCATGGGCGTCAAGGCGTCGGGCGGCATTCGCTCGCTGGACGATGCGCGGCGCATGGTGGCCGCCGGGGCCAGCCGCCTGGGGGTGAGCAGCGGCGTGCGCATTGTGCAGGAGGCGGAAGCGGCGGCGCGCGGCGGCACGGAAATCCTGGGCGTGGCTGAGGCGGTGCTGTACGTCACCGACATTCCCCGCGCCAAAGCGTTCTACACCGGGGTGCTGGGACTGCCCGTCAGCCAGGAGTTTGAGGATGCGATTTTCCTGCAAACGGGGCAAAATTCGACGCTGATTTTATTTGACATAAACAAGCTGGCGACGCGGGAAAGTATCATCCCGGCGCACGGGGCGCGGGGGCAAGGGCACGCCTGTCTGGCCGTCCCGCCGGAACAGATGGACGGCTGGCGCGCTCGCCTGCTGGCCCACGAAGTTGAGATTGAACACGAGCAGGCGTGGTCGCTAGGCACCCACTCAATTTATTTCCGCGACCCGGACGACAACAGTTTGGAGCTGATGGACGGCCGTCACTACCGCCGCGTCTGGCGCAAATTGCAGGAGAAGGCGGAGACAGCGTATTGAAATCAGCAGATCAGTAGTTAGTGAAAAGTAAAAAGTGGCAAGTGGCAAGTGGCAAGTGGCAAGTGGCAAGTGAGCTGATTGCTGAAAACTTCCCCACAGGAATACAACATGGAACCATTCACTTACGCTGGGGAGCTGGCGGCGCTGGGGACGGCCGTTTGCTGGTCTGCTACCGCCATCTTTTTTAGCTACAGCGGCCGAATTATCGGCTCTGATGTGGTGAACCGCAGCCGCCTGCTGTTTGCTTTTCTGTTTCTCAGCCTGAGCCATCTGGTGTTGGAGGGCAGCTTCTTTCCGCTGCACGTGGAAGGGTTCCGCTGGTTTTGGTTGGCGATTTCCTCCGTTTTGGGTCTGGTGGTGGGGGACACGCTGCTGTTCAAAGCGTACGTGCTCATCGGGCCGCGCCTGTCTATGCTGCTTATGTCAACTGTGCCGATTATCAGCACGCTGTTTGGCTGGCTGCTGTTTGGCGAGACGGTGAGCGGGGTGGAGCTAACGGCCGTTCTCCTCACGGTTGGCGGCGTGGGCTGGGTGGTGACCGAGAAGCAGCCGGGGCGAACGGCCGTGGAGAACAAGCAGATGAGCCGCGGCATTTTGTTTGGCCTGGGCGGCGCGCTGGGCCAGGTGGCCAACCTGGTGACGGCGCGCTATGGGCTGGTGGGCGACTTCTCCCCCATCTCCGCCACGGTGATGCGCATTTTGGTGGCGCTGCTGATTTTGTGGGGGCTGGCGCTGGTGCGCGGCCAGGTGCGGACCACGCTGCGGCAGTGGCGCAACCGGCAGGCATTCCCGGCGATGATTGGCGGCTCAATTGCCGGGCCGTTTTTGGGCATCTGGCTGTCGCTGATTGCCATTCAGCTGACGCGGCTGGGCATCGCCTCCACGCTCATGGCCCTGCCGCCCGTGCTGCTAATTCCGGTGGAGTTTGTCGTGTTCAAAAAGCCGGTAAGCGTGCGGGGCATGGTGGGAACGGCCGTTGCTTTTGTCGGCGTGATGCTGCTATTCTTACCGCAGTCTTAATGAAAACCGTGAAACGTGATGCGTGACCAGAGGTAACTCACGTTTTACGCTTCACCTATCAGGCGAAACCCACGAAATCCTGAAGAACAAAACTGCTAAAGGTGGCTATGCAAACAACTGTCCCTCTACTCCTTATTTTTCTGGGAACCGGGCTGCTCGGCCTGGGGATTCTTCAATTTTTTAGGCAGTCCAGGAAAATTCGGCAGCTGGTCAAAACTGAAGGGGTGGTCACGCAGTTAATTCGGGTCAGAGTTAGAAACTCGTTTGTCAGGACAAAAACAGAAACCGGCACAAAATTGGAGCCAAAGTATCGCTATCGCGCCCAAGTCCGTTTTACCGCAGAAACCGGCCAAAAAATAAACCTTTCATCGCCGGTCAGCTATCGCCCGGCACGCCATCAGGTTGGTGAAAAGGTTGAGGTATTATTCAATCCGCACAACCCGGCTGAGTCCTGGATTAACGGTTTTTGGGAGCTGTGGTTTTTGACGTTCATGCTCATTTTCTGGGGAGTTTTTGCCCTGGGCATGGGTGTAATAGCCTGGTTGCTGCAAAACCAAAAAATCTAGAATCAAACGCTTTATAATTTGGAATGGTTAACGGCCGTTCCCCTCTTCGCCTTATCAAACCACCCACTCGTAACTTTCCCCCACCTGATGTAATCTAATCGGTATGGAAAATTCAACACTGCACACAACCGAAAAAGTGATCATGTATGGCACACCAACCTGCCCGATGGTGCCGCCCGTGCGCGGCATGCTGGACCGGGCGCAAGCGCCATTTGATTATGTCAATATCGCCGAGGACGCGGAAAGCCGGGGCAAGGTGATGGCCATCAACGACGGTAACGCCAGCGTGCCCACCCTGGTTTTCCCCGATGGCAGCACGTTGACCGAACCGAGTACGGCCGTACTCCGCCAAAAACTGCAATCGTTGGGCTACACCGTGCCACAGCCCAACCTGTGGCAGTCCCTGCGCGATAACCCATTCTTCAGCATCATGGGCACCGCCATGTTTTTGTTTGGTCTGTACGATGGCAATTGGGTCTTTGTGGCCCTGGGGCTGGCGCTGATGGGATATGCGGTAATCATGAGCAGGCGCTAAGGCGATGACTGGAAGGTCAGCGTGCAAAAATGAACATTTCACTAAAAGATTCTTCTGGGGATGCCGCAGGAATCCCAATAATTTAAACTAAATTCCAAAAAATTGTAAGTAGGTGAAAGATGCATCAGCAAAAACAACATACAATGGAACTGGTAGAAACATTTGAGACAGGGGCAGAAGAATGGCATTGTCCCACCTGTAACCGCCGCTTTGTCGTGCAGTGGCCACCCAAATACAGAAAAATCATCCTTTCGGCGGGCGACGAATATGCTATGCACAGCGGTGGCAAAGGGGGCATTCAGATGCAGCTTCCAGAAATTCACCCCCAAGACGACAATCGCTTGTCGGAAGAATGGCTTTCCGCTCTGGACGATCTGGACTTTAACAATTGGCCCGACGACAGCCAATAAAGTGACTATTCCTACATAATTCTAAGCAGTGGTATTTCTATGAACCCAGGTTTGCAGGGAAAACCTGGCGACGTCACAATTGCCTCTACCCGATAAACGCCACCCGCCAGGCACACCTTGGTGACGACCACTTTTTGCAGGCCTGCCTTTTCTGAAACATTGTCCACTTTGCCAAGCTGTATAACCTTCCCTGTTTCGCGATCCGTTGCAAAAAGTTCCAGGCGATAAGGCACAGATCCAGGAAAGCTGGCTACGTTGTTTTCCAAGCCAACAAGAACATGGCATTCCAGGTCAAATGGCACATCACCAAACAGCGTTCCAACAAAAACCGTATCCGGTAAGCCAACGCCTACTTTCCCTACCGCAGCCTGTGGCTGAAATACCGAAATCTGGGCTATCTCAAAAGTTACAGTTGGGGGCGTAGGCGGCACTTCCGGGGCAGCTTTCCGGGGCTCAAGGGCAGGAATCCTTGTTTGGGACGCTACCTCCTGTTCTACCCAACCCAACATCCATTTTGCAGGTTGATCCAGGTTGTGACCCGGCCACGCGTCCTCTTTTCCGGTCTCCATTTCGTGTACTTTGGTTTGCTTCTCTAACACACCGGATTGCCCAATTCGAGTTTGAAACTCGACAAAGAATCTAATATCCTTTTCCCAGTCACAATCACCCTTTTTGTCGACATGCGGCTCAATCTTGCTATCGGATTTTTGAGCAGCCAGTTTGTTGGCTTCTTCTAGCCAGGCAGCAATTTCGCTCCGCTCAACGCCACGGGCAATCGCAAAGGGCGCATTAACCAATTCACGTTCAATTTTATCCACAGTCAGCGATGCTAGGGCTCTAAATGTGTAAACATCAAGCGTCGCTTGCAGCCATTTTTCCCGTGCCTCACCAATACCGTGAATCATTCTAAATTTATCCGCTTGTTTCACCATGTCACTCATCTAACACATCCCTTACCCGGTTGTCCAGGCAATAAATAGATAGAGGCCGCTGACTGTGTTCAGTTGCCAGCGACCTCACCATACTATTGTCATTTAGGGCTACGGATCATTGTTCTTCGACATGAACTTGGATGAAGGGACCTTCGATGAAGCCAAGCCAACCAGTCCAAGTCGTGAAAGTAACCATTGCAGCCAGGCGGTAAACACCTGCTTGGCTCATGCCATTTGGTACTTTGCATACCACCATATTAGGCGTCTGTTTGCCAGGAACCAAATTATCCGTTGTCTTGCCAAGGTTCTTGTCAGAAGGGGGCAGTCCAATACCTTCAGCAAAAATTTCGACGTTGTATTCCAACCCTAGTTTTTGCATATTTTCCCATTCTGTGCCTTTACCTGCGAAAGCAACGGTGATATTGAAGGCTTCGTTCAAATCCAGAATCGCCAGATTGTTTCCGACTGTAGTTCCTTGTTCCCAACTAACTTCGATACCAGTTACATCAAATTCCGCAAACCCTGGGATATTGGGTTGACCTGCCATGATTTTCCTCCTTGCGGAGCAAGGCGTTGCTTGTCCGCTCTGATGTGTTAATAGAATAAACTGCCTAAAAGATGCCGGAATGGGTTCAAGGAGATTTCAATAGCGGCTCATTTTTAGTGCAGTTTAAAATTGAAACTGATTCCCTTTTATTTTTTCGAGCAGTGCGACTGTTTGGGGGGAAGGAGCGGTATCCAACTCGGTTTGCAGGGCCTCGACGCACTGATGGTATTGGCGCAGGGCCAGGTGACGCTGGCCGCGCTGGGCATAAGCTGTCATGAGCAGGCGGTGGGCGGCCTCGTGGCAGTTGTCTTCGAAGAGGATTTTCTGGGCGTAGGAGATGCACAGGGCAAATTGCTGGGCTTCAAAATAGTAGCGGCTGAGCTGCTCCAGCAGGTTCAGGTTGCAGAGAAGCAGGCGTTCGCGCTGTGGCTGCAGCCAGGTTTCGTACAAATCTTCGGCGAAAAAGGGGCCATTGTATAGAGCGGCGGCGGCCTCGTAAGCGGCAACGGCCGTTTCCATCTCTCCATGACGCTCCAGACGACGGCCGTTTTCATACAGCCGCTCAAAATCTTCCGCATCT
>CAUJGI010000257.1 GCA_963169155.1 Chloroflexota bacterium | reverse complement strand
AATGCGTCCGGTTCCGGTGGGCGGTGAACGGTGAACGGTAAAACGGTAATCGGTAAACCGAAATTACCGATTACCGTTCACCGATTACGTATTACCGATTACGGTCCCTACGGCCGTTGCAAAATATGAGTCACAATCGTTGCCCCGCTGCCGCCGATGTTTTGTGCCATGGCGATTTTGGCGTCGGGGATTTGGGCCGCGCCCGCGTCGCCGCGCAGCTGCAGGGTGGCTTCGGCCAGCTGGTACAGCCCGGTGGCACCCACCGGATGCCCACGCGCTTTCAGCCCGCCCATGGTGCAGATAGGAATACGGCCGTCCGGGAAAATCGCCCCATCCTGCGCCAGGCGCACCCCCTGCCCGCGCTCGGCAAAACCCGTGGCTTCCAGCGATAGGGCAGCCATCACGCTAAACGCATCGTGCAGCTCAAACAGGTCAATGTCTTGCGGCCCGACGCCTGCCTGGGCATACGCCCGCTGCACCGACTGCTCCGCGGCTGTTAGCCAGAGCAGGTCGTGCCGGTCGTGCACCGCCAGCGTGTCGGTGGCCGAGGCCGAGCCGGTGACCCGCACCGCCTGCGGCGCTTTGGCCGCGGGCACCAGCAGCAGCGCCGCCGCACCGTCGCCAATGGGCGAGGCGTCGAATAAACTGATGGGATCGGCCACGATGCGCCCCTTGTCGTAGATGCGCTGGGTGATTGGTTCCTGGAACATGGCGTTGGGATTTTTGGCCCCGTTGCTGTGGGCGTTGAGGGCAAAGGGGGCAAAGTCGGGGCGCTGGTAGCCGTACTCGTGCATGTACCGCCGCATGATGAGGGCATTCAGCCCGACAAACGTGACGCCGTGAATGATTTCGTAATCGGCATCGGCGGCGGTGGTGAGGGCGGCGGTGGTTTCTTTGAACACCGTCTCGGTCATCTTCTCCACACCGATGACGAGGACCGCGTCCAGTTCGCCGCTGGCGACGGCCAGCAGACCCTGGCGCATGGCCGACCCGGCCGAACCGCAGGCGGCTTCCATCTTCACGGCTTCTACGCCGTGTTGGTTTAAATGATCGGCAATGAGAGCACCCAGCTGCATTTGCTGGTTGAGCAGGCCGCTGGTCATGTTGCCCACGTAGATGGCATCGACGCGCTCGACCCCAGCATCCTGCATAGCAGCGCGGCCCGCCGCCACGGCCAGCTGGCGAATCGATCGATCCCACTGCTCGCGAACGGCCGTTTGCCCCACGCCTAAAATTGCTACTTCACGCATAAAAGTCTCCGTAGTGGTTAGTTTGTTTAGTTTGTTAGTGGCTGGTGGTTAGTGGCTGGTTTTTACTAGCCACCAGCCACCAACCATTAAAATCAAAAAAGCTGGACTCACAATCGAATCCAGCTTCGAGTATCGGCTCATTTTGCCGTCAGAAACTATCAGAAAGGGGGCTGGCGGCTCTCAAATGGTGTCAGTTTACGTGAATGGTGTGGGTCCAGTTGAAGCGGTCGGGGAGACGGCCGTATTGAATCCCGGTCAGCTCGTCGTACAAATGTTTAGACACCGGCCCCGGCTGATTGTCATTGATGACGTACGCCTCGTCTTTGAAGCCAAACTGGCCAACGGGGGCGATTACAGCGGCCGTGCCGCAGCCAAACACCACGGTGATTTGGCCGCTTTGCACGTCGGCCAGCATCTGTTGCACATCTACTGGCTCCTCACAAACTTCGTAGCCCAGGTCGCGCCCCAGCTCGATGACCGATTTGCGGGTGATGCCGGGCAGGATGGAGCCAGTCAGCGGCGGGGTGACGATTTTGCGACCCTCGTACACAAAGCAGATGTTCATCGCACCCACTTCTTCCACGTAGCGCCCTTCGATGGCGTCCAGCCAGAGCACCTGGGAGTATCCTTTTTGTTTGGCCTGCTCGCCAACGTACAGGCTGGCGGCATAGTTGCCACCTGTTTTGGCGTCGCCCACGCCGCCGCGCACCGCCCGGCGGTAGGTGTCGGAGATGTAGACGGGCACGGGGTTAAAGCCGCCTTTGAAGTAGGCACCCACCGGCCCCACGATGACAAAGTGCAGGTAGCTGCTGCTGGCGTGCACACCCAGGGCGGCATCGGTGGCAATCATGGTGGGGCGAATGTAGAGGCTGGCTCCGGCAGCGTCGGGCACCCAGTCATGGTCCAGCTCGATGAGCTTGATGATGGCGTTGAGATGTTCTTCTTCGTCCACCACGGCCATCGACATGCGGCGGGCCGAGTTATTAAACCGCTTCATGTTTTCCCACGGCCGAAACAAATTAATGTTGCCATCGGCGCGGCGGTACGCTTTGGTGCCTTCGAATATTTCCTGGGCGTAGTGGAAAACGGCCGTAGACGGCGGCAGGCTAAAATCCTCATACGGGCCAATTTTGGCGTCGTGCCACCCTTGTTCCGGGCTGTACTTCTGGCTAAACATCCGGTTGGAGAATTTATTACCAAAACCAAAATCGGCCGGAGGGGGCGTTTTCAGAGCGGTTGGTTCCAGTTCTACAACTTCAATTTCCATGATTGTCTCCCGTGTAAATGTAGGGCGATTTGGTAAATCGCCGCCCGATTTACCAAATCGGGCTACAAATTTTCATCTGTGGTGGTGAGCCCAGGCATGAAGTCTACCTTGAAAGTAATCCACAGATGGCACAGATTTCGCAGGCAAGATCATCTGTGTCATCTGCGAAATGATTCGGCTGCGCTCACCACAAGTCTGTGGATTCTTATTGGCGAAATTGTACTTGGATTTGGCAGATGATCCACCTGCTTTTAGCGCGACGCATCCGGGCCGTAGAGATGGTTGAGGCGCTGTTTGTACTCCTCGTAGTCGGTTAGCTGGCGGGAGTAGCTGGTGTGCATCAAGGGCGAGGTGATGAGGAAATCGGCCGTAGTGCGGTTGGTGGCCACAGGAATGTTCCACACGGTCGCCAGGCGCAGCAGCGCCTTCACATCCGGGTCATGGGGCTGCGCCTGCAGCGGGTCCCAGAAAAAGATGAGGGTATCTATTTCCCCTTCAGCAATTTTGGCCCCGATTTGCTGGTCGCCACCCAGCGGACCGCTCATCAGCTTGGTAATTTCCAGGCCCAGCTCAGATTCCAAGAGCCAGCCGGTGGTGCCGGAGGCAAAAAGGGTATGTCTCTGCAACACATCTAAATTATGCCTGGCCCACACCAGCAGATCATCCTTTTTGTGATCGTGGGCAACCAGGGCGATTTTCTTGCGCGCTTCCATGAGAAGTTCGTGCTGTACCATTTTTTTCTCCTAATATCGTGGCGGCTGGTGATTTGTTGCTGCTAAAAAGGCACCAACCACTCATCAATTCTCATTTTCCGCCGAACAGCAGCGGTTAAGCTGGCGCTCAATACGCAGTTTTACCGAATGCCGCGCTTTTTGCCAACGCAAGGATTGGTTACGGCCGTTCCAAACTTACCGCAACGGGCAAATAGACCGAGAACTGCGTCCCTTCATCCAGCTGACTGCTCACTTCAATCTGCCCCTGATGCAGCTCCACAATCTCCTTGACGATGGCCAGCCCCAGCCCCGTGCCCGGAATGTTGGACTGGCCCGTGCGCTGGCCACGGTAAAAGCGATCAAACAGGTGGGGTCATTCCTCCTCGGCAATCCCAATACCGTCATCCGTAACGCGCAAACAGACCAGAGCCTCACTGTGCAAAAATGTCGCCACTACAATTTGGCCACCAGCCGAGTTGTAGTTGATGGCATTGGCGACCAGATTGTTTACCAGCTGCGACAGCTGGGTTTGGTTGCCCCACACCGGGGGCAAATCTGGCTCAAACTGGCCGGTTATTCGCAAGCCAAATCCCTCGGCGCGGGCCTGGTGCCCCAACAAAATTTCTTCCACAATCTGGTTCAGCGCCACTGGCCTTAGCTCCAGGTTTGGCGCGCCAATCTCCAGGCGAGACAGGCCCAACGTCGCTTCCACCAGATCAGTGAGCCGGGCCGCCTGCTGCTGCAGCACGGTGATGTAATGCGCCTGCTTATCAGGATTGCCGTGCTGCAGCAAATCGATGTAAATGCTCAGATTAGCTATGGGCGTGCGCAGTTCGTGCGAGACGTCGGCAATAAACTTGGTTTTGAGTTTGTCCAGCTCTTGCAGCCGCTCATTGGCGGTTTCCAGGTCGTAGGTGCGGCTGGCCACACGCGCCTCCAGCGTTTGCATCACGTACAGGCGCTGCAGGCCATTGGCTACAATGTTACACATCGCCTTGAGGGTGCGAATTTCATCGTCGGCAAACTCGTACACTTTGTCCAGCCCCAGGTGAATGACACCCATAATGCTCTCTTCGCTGATGAGGGGCAAAGCAATGGTCGAGCGTATCCGGGAAATGGTTGCCGGTTCGCCGGGTATAGTCTTGTGCTGCGAATCTGTATTGATGTTTTGCGTAATGTAGGGCTGTCCGGTTTGGGCCACGAGACCGGTGACACCCTCCCCCAGCGGGTAAGCAATGTCGTTGGGGTAAAAGTCGGTGGGGTAACTGGCCTGGGAGACAACGGCCGTTCCCGTCTCGTTCAAAATAAAAGCCACCCCCACACGCGCCATCAAAGTCTCTACCATTGCCTGGAGCACCGACCGCAATATCACGGGCACCGTCTCAGAAGAGCGCAGCGCGGCCGAAACAGTGCTGAGTGCCTCTAGTTCGGTCACGCGGCGCTGGATTTCGGTAAAAAGCTGGGCGTGCTGCAAGGCCAGGGTCGCCTGGCTGGCAAAAGCCGTTAGCCATTCTTTGTGGCGGAGCTGGTAAAAATTGGCCTCGTATTTGTCTACCATCAGAAAGGCGATAGGGGTTTCGCCAACCACCAGAGGCACACCCAACCACGACTTGACCTGCCCCACCAGGTTTGCCCACTCAGGGTATTGGGCCGTGTTGCTGATGAGCAACGGCCGTTTCGTTTCATACATCGTGCGCATCGTGGCCATCTGCTTGATCTGCAAACGGTCAATCTCGTCAAGTTTTCGGGAACCTTCAGTCGGCGGCTGCGTGGGATCAAAATGACGGCGGCGGACAATAACCGCTTCACCGTTTTCAACGAGGGCAAAATTGGCCGTGTCATACGGAATCACCCGGCCAATTTCCTCCAAAATTCGGTCCAGAATTTGTTCAAAATCCAGCGTGCTGATGAGAGCGTGGCTGGCCGCCTGCAGGGCTTCCAACAAGGCCCGCTGCTCTTTTTCGGTAGCCAACAGATAATTTTTGAAGATAGCCAGAGAAAGCTGCCGGGCCATCTGAACACCTAAATTGATCTCCTCCTGGGTAAACGCACGGGGCAGTTTAAAACCCACAATCAGCACACCCACATACTGCTCATCGGCAACCATCGGCAAGGCCATCACGCTTCGCGATGGCAGCAGGTTCCCTTTTCCCATCGCATAGGGTGATTCAAGCACATCTTCGACAACCAACACGCGTCGACTTCGCTGTACCTCGGCGGAAATGGAAACTTCGCCCGCTTCCCGTCGCACCGTGAGATAAGGTTCGGTGCCTTCACCATAGGCGATCACCGGTCGGGAGCGCCGCTCACCCTCATCCCACAGCGACATATAGCATTGGTCTGCCGCAAACAAACCAACCAACCGGCTGGCCAGTACGGAGAGCGTGGTCTCAAAATCCTGAGCGCTGATGGCCGCCTGGGTAATGTCGTTGAGCAGCGCCTGGTTGTAGGCCGACTGCTCGATTGTTTTGTGGGTTTCGGTGATGTAGGCCTGAGTTCGCCGCTCGACGGTTAAATCTTCCAGGGAACAGGAGAGGCCGAGAAAGATCCGGTTATTGTCGTACACGGGACGAACGGCAAGCAGGAGCCAGGTTTTAACGATGGATTCCGCCGCCCGGCCGTCACCCATCACAATTTCTTGCTGGTAATTCTGCTCAGGATATTGGCGAACGGCCGTTGCCAGCTGCGCCAGCTCGTCCCCATTTGCCACCTCCGGCATCAGCCGTTTTAACAAGCCGCCAAACGAAAGCGTTTGTTTGTCTTGAGGCAGTTGAATCGGTAAGTGTCGCACCGAAAACGCATTGGCGTCTACCAACACCAACTGCTCGTCAAACACCAGCAGGCCAATGGTCACTGTATCAACCACCTGCTTCATAGCCAGCTGCATCGGCGAAAAAAAGCGGTAGGTGCTCACCACCCAGGCCGCGCCCGCCGCCGCAAAAACAGGCGTCAGCATGTTGCGCAGCGCCGGGGGTAAATTGAACCAGGGCAGGTACAGCAACAAGACCAGCAGGAAAAAAAGCAGCAAAACCCAGGCGGCACGCCGCAGCCGCTCTGGAAGAAGCGGGGTGAAGGCAAACCAGCCAATGGGCAAAATCAACAGGGTGTTAAACAGGGAGATGCAGAGCGTGTACAAGATGGGGCCGAGACGGCCGTTTAGCACCCGAGTGACCGACACATACCCCCCGCTGTACAACGTTTCATCAAAGCGGAAGAGCCAGCCGATGCCGAACAGCCAATCCATGACGCCGAGCAGCAGCACCACGGCCACCAGCAGCAGCAGCGGCCCCGACAGCCAGCGCGTCAGGCGGTGCTGCGGCACAAAGGCACTAAACAGCAAAAGCCACAGCAGCGGCCCCGACAACAACATGGTCAACGCGTGCGCCCGCGAAGCGCTATAAATACTGGCTACGTCGCTGGTGGTGCTTACCACCAAAATGTTGTAGCTGCTCACCGTCAGCGTGAGCATGTACACAGCAAACAGCTGATTGCTCCGCTGCTTTGGCTGGAGCATCAAAATATACATCATCAACACAAGCTCTATGCTGATGATGATAAACGCGGATAGATAAAAGATGGAAGTAGACGTCATGTATTCTTGGGAACAAAGCCGCGCCTGGGTTGGGCTGGCTGGAAAATCAACCCCCTGGTATTAACACACGGCCGCTGTCTCGGTCTCAGTTCATTATAACATCGTCATTCAACATTCTCAGTTCAGATTTTGTGAATCCTTTGGCCGCCTGTAGCCAATTGGTAACCTGAAAACACGGGCTTGCCTGCCCAGGAGGCATTGCTTATGATGGAAGCATGTATCCGATTTGGGGGCGATTGGGCCCTTTTTTTGTCTACGGCTATACGGCCGTATTTGCCATCGGTCTGCTGCTCACCTGGGGTTTTACCCAGCGGCAAGCTGTTAAAAAAACGCTGCGCCGCTGGCCCGATGCCGCTTTAGCGGCGCTGCTCACCGGCTGGGTGGGGGCGAGGCTGGGCTTCCTGGCGCTCAACTCGGGCTATTTTGCGGAACGGCCGTCTGAACTCACC
>CAUJGI010000256.1 GCA_963169155.1 Chloroflexota bacterium | reverse complement strand
CTGGAAAACGCCGAATTTTTGCGCTATGGCATGATGCACCGCAACACCTACATCAACGCGCCGCGCCTGCTGCAGCCAACCTTGCAGTATCGCGGCCGGGCCGATCTCTTTTTTGCCGGACAAATTACCGGGGTAGAAGGGTACATGGGCAACGCGGCCACCGGGCTGGTGGCTGGAATTAACGCCGCGCGCCTGCTGCACGGGCAGCTGCCGGTCATCTTCCCCACCAGCACCATGCTGGGCGCGCTGACTCATTACGTCACCCACGCCAGCAGCAAGGATTTTCAGCCGATGAAGGCCAATTTTGGGCTGTTTCCGCCGCCGCCCAACCAGCTGCCCAAAGCGGACCGCTACCGCTGGTACAGCGAGCGCGCTCTCACGGCGATGCGTCGTTTTGCTCGCGCCAACGGTCTGGCTTACGATCAGGCGCTGGCTGAGTCAAATTTAGCCGAAGACGTTGGGGAACGGATGACGGCCGTTGCCCCATCCTATCACCAATCACAAACGGAAAATCAGTAACTCGCATTCGGAAATGGCAGGAGCTAAGGAATTGACGGAAGCCCTCAGGTTATGGCTTAGACAGCAGTCAGCCATGCTTTGCACGGTTACTTTTCGCCGGGCGCCCAACATGCTGCCCGATGAAGATGATCTGATCCACTTCCTTGCTGTGTTGGTCAAGAGCGTGGGGACGCTGCGTGAAGTCCAGCTGGCGGCCGTGCAATCCTGGGCGCTCACGGCTATTGGCCACGATGCCCCCGCTGCCTACGACTGGATGGTGCTGCTGCGCGTGCTTAAGGAGGAAATCGGCCGTAGCCTGGAGAAACATTTCCCCCCGGCCGAGGCGCTTACCGCCTGGCGGCAGATCGATGATGTGCTTACCTACGCCATCATCGAGGCCACCCAACTCGCCTCCGACATGCAGCGCTCGGAACTTCTGGGTCACATGGAGCAGCTGCGCACCCAGCAGGAAAAGTTCAAGGAAAGTAAAACGAAGTTCATTGCCGTGGCCGCCCACGAGCTGAAAACTCCCCTCACCATTTTGGAGGGCTACACCAACATCCTGCGCGCCGAAACCCAAAATGACCCACAGCTGCACATTTACCTGGAGGGGTTGGGCAACGGCTTCCGCCGCATGCATGAAATCATCGGCGATATGCTAGATGTATCGCTGCTGGACCTGCGCACCGTTGAGCTGAAGTACCAGGAGATCAACCTGGAGAAGACGGTGCTGCTGGTGGCCGACAGTGTAGACCGTTACTACGCCACGCGCCGCGTGGATTTGAAGATTATTCCGTTTGAGTTTGACAACAACAGCTATGGCGACCCGGAAAAATTGAAAAAGGCGCTCAGTAAAATCTTGATGAATGCCCTAAAATACACGCCAGATGGTGGGCAGGTGGTGGTTTCGGGCAGCCTGGTGCGGCAAGATGAAGTGACTGACGATCTGGCCGGTTTTGTAGATATTCAGGTGACGGATACCGGGATTGGTATTGATCCAGAAAACCTGGAATTGATCTTTGAGAAGTTTGGCAGCATTGGCGATGCCAGTCTGCATTCGTCCAGCAAAACGAAGTTTAAGGGGGGTGGTCCGGGGCTGGGGCTGCCCATTGCCCGGGGCATCGTGGAGGCACACGGCGGCCGGGTATGGGCGGAAAGCGCCGGGTTTGATGAAGAAAAGTGCCCTGGTAGCACTTTTCACGTGGAGCTGCCCATCTGGCTTAAAGCGCCAGATTATTCTTCTGAGCTTTGAAGCCATGTTGTATTCTGGATTGTCATTCCCGCCCCACGCCTTCGCGGGGCAGGCTGCGGGAATCTACTCTTGTGAAGAAAATGGATACCCGCATACGCGGGTATGACACTTCCTATGGCTTTGTGTAAAGCGTTAAGGAATGTGTTTTAAGAATAACGAGGATTTCAATGGATATTTCGGCTGAGATTGTGCTGCGAGAAGTAACGGTATATCCCGACCGGGCGCGGGTGACTGGCGTGGGTGGCTGTGAGGTAGAAAACGGCCGTCACCGCCTCATCATCCCCAATTTGCCCCTGACGCTGGACAGTAACTCGGTGCGCGTGGCGGGTAGCGGCAGCGCCAGAGTGCGGCTGCTGGGTGTGGAGGTGGTGCGCCAATTTTTTGAGCAGTCACCCGAAACGGCTGTGCGCGACCTGGAAACCCAAATTGAAGCAGTGCAGGACGCGCTGCGGGCGCTGGAGGACCAAAAAGCAGGCTGGCAGGCCCACGGTACCTACCTGGACGGCATTCGCCAGGCGACGGCCGAATTTGCCAAAGGACTGTCGCGCGGCAAAACCACCGTCGCGGCGCAGCTAGAAGTGATTGCCTTTTTGCAAGAGCAGGATGCGGCGATGCGTACGGCCGTTCGCGAGCTTGACCAGCAGCAGCGGGAATTGATGCGCCGCTTGCAGAAGCTCCAGCAAGAGCTCAAGCAAATTCGTTCCAGCAAGCCGCCGCAGCAGTTTCAAGTACAGGTGGAGATTGAGGTGGTGGAGAGCGGCCGTTTCCAGCCCGAAATCAGCTACGTGGTGAACCAGGCTGGCTGGCAGCCGTTGTACGATATTCGGTTGGCGGAGGAAAACGGCCGTACTGCCCTGGAAATCAACTACCTGGCCGAAATTACGCAGCGCACCGGGCAGGCCTGGTCTGGCGTGAAATTGGCTGTTTCCACGGCCCGTCCAGCGCTGAATCAGCAGCTGCCTCGGATTGATCCCTGGTTTATTCGTGAATTTCAGCCGCCGCAGCCGCGCCTGATGGCTCGCACGGCGGCCCCGGCACCCGCGCCGCAAGCCAAGATGGAAATGATGATGGTGGCGGATTCGGCACCAGCTGAGGCGGAACCGCTCCTTGAGGCAGAAATGGCCACCGCAGAGGTGCAGGCGGAGGGAACGGCCGTAACTTTTATTGCCCCCGGCAGCACCGACATCCCCAACGACGGTTCGCCGCACAAAACGGTGCTGCAGCAAATTCGCCTGGAGCCGAAGCTGGATTATCTGACCATCCCCAAATACACCGACACCGCTTTCCGCCGTGCGACGGTTAACTATGACCAATCTGGTCCACTGCTGCCCGGCTCCGCCAGCCTTTTTGTAGGGGCCGAGTACATTGGGCAGACGCACATCGAGTTTACGGCGCAGGGCGATAAGCTGGAGCTGCTGCTCGGCGTGGAGGATCGTATTACAGTGGAACGTAAGCTGGCCCGGCGTGACGTGGATAAAAAGCTGCTGCGTGATCAGCGAGAGCTGCGCTATGGTTACACCATCGAAGTGAAAAATTTACTGCCCACCGATGTTACGGTGGTGGTTAAGGATCACATCCCAGTTTCGCGTCATGAGCAGATCAAGGTAAAATTGGATACGATTCGCCCGCAGCCAGCCAAGCAAACGGAGTTGAATTTGCTAGACTGGCAGCTCGCACTCCCCGGTGGCGGTAAACAAACGATTCAGTACGAGTATGTGGTAGACCATCCACGCAGTTTACAGGTGGTAGGGCTGCTTGATTAGCGGAGGTTCCTATTTCCCCAAAATTTTATGAAACAGCCCAGCCCAAAGAGCGCGCCTTTTTAGTTGGGGCAGAATTGAAACATGAGCACCCATTACTCCCCGTAGAAGACAGCCTGGAAGAACTCGGTCGCCTGGCCGACACGGCCGGATTAGAGGTAATCGGGCAAACAATCCAGCGCTTTGATCGCCCAGACAGCGCCACCTTTATTGGTTCCGGCAAGGTGGAAGAAGTGAAGATGCTCATCGAGGAGCTGCAGGCCGGAGTGGTGATATTTGATGAAGAGCTCAATCCGCGCCACCAGCGTGAGCTGGAAAAGTTGTTTGGCGAAGAGATCAAGGTCATTGATCGCACCGCGTTGATCTTGGACATCTTTGCCCAACACGCGCAAACCCGCGAAGGCAAGCTGCAAGTAGAGCTGGCACAGCTGGAGTACCGCGTGCCGCGCCTGACGCGTATGTGGACTCATCTTGCCCGGCAGGCGGGCGGCCGCGTTGGCGGCATGGGCGGGGGTGTTGGCCTGCGCGGTCCGGGTGAGACCCAGCTGGAAACTGACCGCCGCGAAATCGGACGGCGCATTACCTACATCAAAGATCAGCTGGAAAATGTGCGGGCGCACCGCGAACGGCATCGGGCCAAGCGACAGCAGACGGAGCTGCAGGTGGTGGCCATTGTGGGGTACACCAACGCGGGCAAATCGACCCTGCTCAACAAGCTGAGTGACGCCAATGTGCTGTCGGCTGATATGCTGTTTGCCACGCTGGACCCCACGACGCGCAAGGTGGATATGCCCGGCGGACGTGAGCTGCTCTTCACTGACACGGTAGGCTTTATCCAAAAGCTGCCGACGAACATCGTGGCGGCTTTTCGCGCCACTCTGGAAGAGATTTCGCAGGCGGATTTGCTGCTGCATGTGGTAGACGCCACGCATCCCAACGCTGAAGCGCAAATGGAGTCGGTGGAGGATACGCTGGCCGAGCTGGAAGTGGATCATTTGCAGATGGTCGTAGCGCTGAACAAGGTCGATTTGCTGCCGTCGGATGTCAATCCGCTGGAGCTGTTTGATTTGCCATACCCGGTGGTGCCGGTTTCGGCCGTGACTGGCCAGGGAGTGGCTGAACTGCTGGTAGCCATCGACGCAGCGATGGTGCGTTACCTGGAGCCGCTGCAAGTGCTGCTGCCGTACAAGCGGGGGGATTTGCTCTCGATGATGTACGAGCGGGGCCAGGTGGATAGTGAGGAGCATACGCAAGAAGGGGTGATTGTTTACGGCCGTCTCCCCAAACGGCTCGTGCCCTATTTTGAACCGTACATGAAGGACCACAAAGCGCTCAAGGAATAATTTGCTTTATGAATGATTTTCTCGATAAAGTCAGTGATTTTCTTAGCAAATACCCGGGCCTGCTGCCGCTGGTAGGCCTGGGTCTCATCATATTGAACCTGATTTTGCAGATTTTTCCTGGCAGCTGGTTTGTTGATCGCCATATTTTGCTGCACCTGGGTCTTATCATCAGTCTGATTGGGCTGCTGATGGTACGGCCGTTGTCCTGACACCCGTTGCTGGCATGTTCCCATTATTTTTCATCGTCTAGTGCCTGCACTAACCATCATTCTTACCGCGCAGGCCAGGTAGTTGCCCATGATTCCCATCGAAACGATTGCTCAAAACGGCCGTGTTCAGGCGGCCCTGGATCACTTTTCGGCCACCGTGCCTGGCCTGGTAGACCAAACCATCACGATCCAGCAAATCCCGGCACCAACTTTTGGCGAAGCCCTGCGCGCCGCCTACCTGGAAGGTCGTTTTGTGGAGGTGGGGCTGACCGATGTGGTGCGCGATGAACTGGATAATGTGTACGGCCGTTTCCCCGGCAGCGAGCCACAGGGCAAACCTCCCGTCATCATTTCCGCCCACACCGACACGGTGTTTCCTACCGGAACCGATCTCACCGCGCGCCGCGATGGGCACCTGGTCCACGGTCCAGGCATTGGCGACAACTCAACCGGGGTAGCTGGTTTGCTGGCGCTGGCTGAGATGTTGCGTGATCAGGGAATACGGCCGTTGGCCGACATCTGGTTGGTGGCCAACGTGGGCGAGGAAGGGCTGGGCGATTTGTGTGGTATGCGCGCCGTGGTGGAGCGGTTTGGCGCTAACGCCATCTACCTGGTGGTGGAAGGTGGCTTGTTTGGTCAGATTTCCCACCAGGCCATTGGCGTTCATCGCTATGAGATTACCATTCACACACCCGGCGGCCACTCCTGGGGCAATTTTGGCCAGCGCAGCGCCATTCACGAGCTGGGCCGACTCATCGCGGCTATTGATAAGATTCAGCTGCCGCTGCGGCCAAAAACAACCTACAACGTAGGTGTTATCGAAGGTGGCACCTCGGTGAATACAATCGCCCAGACGGCCAAACTGCTGCTCGATTTACGCTCAGAGGACCCGCACCGGCTGGCCATTTTGGTCACCGAAGTGGAAAAACTGGTGCTGCTCCGGCAGCGGCAGCAGGACGTGACGGTGGAAATGAAGCAAATCGGCAACCGCCCGCCGGGCCAGATTAGCCGGGATACACCGCTGGTGCAGCAGGCGGCTACCGCGCTGCGTTTTGTCGGCAGCGCCAAGGTGAACTTTATTGCCAGCAGCACGGATGCCAATGTGCCGTTGAGCCAGGGATATACGGCCGTGTGCCTTGGCCTCACCGAATCGGGCAACGCCCACCGCCTGGACGAGTACATGGA
>CAUJGI010000255.1 GCA_963169155.1 Chloroflexota bacterium | reverse complement strand
AGCAAGTAGATACGGCTGGAAGCGGCCGTTTCTCCCCCACCGGCCCATTAAAGCCCGCCTAGCCCCAGGGCGGCTACCAGAAAAATCAGAATGATGGCAATGTACAGCACGGCAATGGCCACGGTAATGAGCGAAAAATAGCCCACTTCTTCCCAGCGCGGCAGCACGCTTTTTTCCAGCGGCGGCGCGGTGGCCTGCACCGTCTCAGACTCGGCCCGATCGGAGAGCGCCAGAACGGCCAGATCGAACCCTTCGGTGCGGACGCGGATGTCGAAGTAGTGCAGGGTGTCGCAGGTGAGCTGGAGCGGCAGGTAGATCAGGTTGAGCAGCAGTACGATCACCTGCTGAATGAGCGAAGCGGTGGTGGCGTTGACGCCGCTGCCAACGACACTTTCGACCAGGAAAATTGAGAGGAAGGCTGGTCCGGTGACCACGAGCTGGCCAAACAGCCCCAGCAGCAGCATAAAACCAATCAGCCACCAGATGCGCCGCCGGGCCAGGTCCCAGGCACGCTGGATCGCCTGCCCGGCGCTGCGGTGCTCCAGTACAATGATCGGCGCGACCAGGGGCAGGATGACCAGGGCGAAGAAGAAGAGCATGCCCAGGCCGCTAATCCAGCCGATGCAGGGCACCACCACCCACCAGATCACCAGGCCAAGCATGACCAAAATTCCCAGGAAGGTGGCCACCAGCAGGGCCACGCCGGAACGGCCGATTCGCTGATACGCCTCAAACAGGCCAATTTTGTGTCCCAGATAGTTTTCGGCGACGGCTTTGGTCATGGCGGCGGTGGCCAGCTGCACCAGCAGCAGGGTCACCAGCCGCCCCAGCCAGAGCCAGGGATTATTGCCAAAGCCGCTGCTTTCCGCGATCTCCAACCACAAATCGGTGATGCTCGCCGAGGGATTAAAGGCCACGTCTGGCGCGGGGGCCAGCCAGAGGCCGATCATGTTAACGGCCGTTGCCGGAATCTGGGCCAGGGCGACGATGCCCACAAAGACGAGGAAGTTGCTGCGGTAGAGCCGGATGGCCCGGTCCAGCAGCTGAGACATGCTCAGCGGTTGCAAATTGTCGGAGAGTGCGGTCATAAAACGGTTCTTGTTGTCAGGTCAGAGGCATCGTCGAGAACGGTTTGGTTGGCTGAGGCAAGCACCATCAGGTCAAACCCTTCAAAACGAATGCGCAGGTCAAAATACATCAAGGTGATGGCGGCCAGACGAATGGGTTGGAAAACGGCCGTTAACATCAAATTGGCCGTCTGCTGCACCACGGTTTGCAGCAAAGTGTTTGCTTCACCCAACACCGTTTCAAATAAAAATACCAGCAAAGCACTGGGACCATCAATCACCAACAGGGATAATAGCCCCAGTAAAAGCAAATAGCCAAACACCCACCAAAGGCGATGCTTGCCCAGAGCCCAGGCTCTCTTTACGGAATCAACCACGCCGCGTTTTTCTAAAACGACAACCGGGGGAACAAGCGAAATTAAAACACTACCGACGGCGGCAAGGTATACAAATCCCCCGATTGCCACCAGGCGGCCAATGCAGGGAATGAGCGAGACGAAGAAGAGGGGGACGGCCAACCCCATAATAACCAGTCCGGCCACGATGCTGGCAAAGATGAGCGTAAACCAGGTGCCGCCAATGCGGTTAAAGGCTTCTCTCAAGCTTATGGTGCGGCCCAAATAGGTGTCGGAAATGGCTTTTGTCAGGGCGGCAGCGCCGACCTGGGTCAGAATAACGCCCAGAATTCCCCCAACGATGGTGGCAGCAGCGGCCGTTCCCTCCATCCGATCGGTAAAAACAGCGCCGCCCAAATCGGCCGAAATGCCGCTCACTGCTGCCAGAAAAATCTGGAGAAGGTAAAGTGGGAGCTGTGTTACCAATACAATGCCGAGAAAAACACCAAAATATCTGCGGTAGAGTCGGAATGAACGGTCAAACAGTTCGGCCAGGGACAACGGCCGTAAATCCAGCAGGGCAGAAGCATTCAGGATTTATTCCACCGGGCTTGTCGCGACGAGAAAGTAAGGACTGGCATGGCAAAAATTATACCCGAAAGAACGGCCGTTCAACAGAATGAAAAGTATTGGGGATGGGGAGATTTTTGACGCAAAGGCGCAAATTTAACGTAGCGAGATTGGGCCAATCTTCAAGATTGGCCCAATCTTTAAACGCCAAAGTTAATTCTGAACACGCCTTTAGAAGCGGAGCAGCGCCCCAATTTTGCCTGCGTTGTCCAGCTCGGCATCGTCGCGAATGACTTCGACGTGGGCTCCCTGGCTCAGGCTGAGGGTGAAGGCACTGTCAATGACGTCGTCAACGGGGGTGAGTTCTCGGTCGCTGAACGGGCTTTTGGCCAGGTTGGCCACCACAAACCCGGTGTTGTGATCGACAAAGCCGGGCATCTGGAAGCCGTCGCTGACCACCAACGTTTGGATGCGGCGGTTGCTCACTGCTTGCAGCGTGTCGTCCAGCCCCAGAACGGCCTGCCCGCCCCCGGCCTTGGCGCCGATGAGCGTTTGCACCAGCTTCTTCTCGCGCTCCTCGTTGGCGGCTTGCAGCATCTTGATCGATGCCTGGCGCACCTCGTGTTCCGAGGCGTTCATATCCATGGCAAACGTGCCCGCCAGGCAGCTCTGCATTTGCTTGGGCAGCATGTCGCGGAATTGGGCGGTGGTTTCGGCCGTACCGCCCAGGAAAAGGCGGCGAATCGGCTTGTGGTTGAAGAAGGCAACGGCCGCACTGGCCGCTTCGCGCAGGTTGCGCCGGGCATTTTCTTCTTCCCGGCTGCCGCCGCCGATGCCGCCGCGCCGCCCCACGGCCGAAGAGCCGCGCCCCTGCTTTAACTTGTGGATATCTTCGCCCATGGCACCGGCCACCTCTTCCAGCGCCCCCAGGTGGTAAGCGAAGAAGCGAGCCCCAACGCGGTCGACCAGGATGACGCCGTAGTGGGCATAGTGGTCCAGTAAATGACCCAGCGGTTTGAGATACGGTTTGGCGGTAACCCGCAGGCGGGGGCGGAAAGAAACGGCCGTGGGATAGGCGCGGAAAAAGTCACCGCCCTGGCTGCTAAACACAACCAATCCCTGGGCCGACCAATCAAAGCTGTGGTTGAGGTACGTTTCAATTGCCTGCACATCTTTTTCGTGGCCGCTCACGTCACGCAGCAAATTTTTGGCCTTGAGCCGGATCATCTCGGCGGGTTCCAGACTTGTGTCTGTGCTGAGATAGAGGCTCAACACTTTTGTCTCGGCAGGTTCAAAAGAGAGC
>CAUJGI010000254.1 GCA_963169155.1 Chloroflexota bacterium | reverse complement strand
TGGGGTGTTGTGCTGCTTGTTGGCGTCTTTTTTGGCGGCATGTTGGGCGCAAAATCCAGCGGAACCTGGAAACTGCGCACCGTTTCTGATGAGCAGTGGAAAGAAATTGCCGGTAAAAAATGGTGGAAGCGGTGGCTCATTGCCTTCGTGGGGGCCATTATTTTGGAATATGGCGCGGGTATCGCTGGAGGCTGTACCAGCGGGCTGGCCATCTCTGGGGGAATGCTGCTGGCCCCGGCTGCTTATTTGTTTATTGCCGGGATGTTTGCTTCCGGCATTGTCACCGCCTGGTTTGTCTACGGCAGGAGGTTTTAAATCATGACGAACTTCATCATCGCTTTAATCTTGGGTGTTTTTTTTGGCCTGACGCTGCAAAAAGCAGGGCTAACCAAGTACCACAAAATTGTCAACGTGTTCCGGCTTACGGACTTCGCCGTGCTGAAGTTTATGATGACGGCGCTGATCGTGTCTATGACGGGTCTTTATTCGCTTAAGTGGATAGGGGTTATTACCTTCCCCAACGTGCCCGCCACTTACATCGCTGGCAACCTCATTGGTGGCCTCATTTTTGGCTTTGGCATGGCCATAAGCGGTTACTGACCGGGTACTTGTGTCGCCGGGTCCGGCGAAGGCAAGTTGGATTATCTGGTCCCTGGGTTTCTGGGTTTTTTGACCGGCGCTGTAATTTACGGGCTAACTTATCAACAGGTGTTCCCCAAGATTTCGGCCGTTGCCAATTTGGGCGCGGCGATTATGCCCGAGTTGTGGCATGTCAGCGCGGCGCTGACGATTGGCTTCTTTACGCTGTTAAGCTTGCTTCTCTTCTATTTAATCGATCGCAATCACATGCAGCGCAAGGACAAGCTGGCCAAGCATTAAGGTAGAAGATTGGTTTAATCAAGGCGATTGGGCCACTCTCAATAAAGGCACGTTTAACTATGGCAACAACAACAATTAGCCGAAGAGATTTTTTCCGGATGGCGGGTGCGTCTTTGGGCGCACTGGCGATTGGGCAGATGCTGCCCATTAAAGTAGCCGAAGCAGCCCGCCTGGCCGGACTGATAGATGTGAATGGCAACGGCTACATTCCTACGATGTGCGAGATGTGTGTTTGGCGTTGCGGGGTACTGGCGAAGGTGGAAAACGGCCGTGTTACCAAACTAGAAGGCAACCCGGAACATGCACACTCGCTGGGCAACCTGTGCGCCCGGGGCCAGGCTGGCCTGATGAACACCTACGACCCCGACCGCGTCCTGACTCCGCTCATCCGCGTAGGTCAGCGCGGCGAAGGTAAATTCCGTCAGGCAAGCTGGGACGAAGCGCTGGACCTGGTGGCCAGCAGTTTGCAGCACATCAAAGATACCTACGGGCCAGAAGCGGTGGTCTTTTCCTCCACGCACAATCTGTCCCAGGTGCAGTTCGAAAATCTGCTCAATGCTTTTGGCTCGCCCAATTACGGCACGCAGCGCAGCCTCTGCTTCAACGCGATGATCGTGGCCAACCAGATGACCTATGGTTTGGAAGAGCCAAACCGCAGCTACGAGGGGCTGGAATATCTGATTTTGACCGGTCGCAACCTGATGGAAGCGATCTCCACTTCGGAAACCTCTATCTTGAGCCGCGCGATTGACCGAGGCTTGAAGGTTGTCTATCTGGACCCGCGCTTCACCAAAACGGCCGCTAAATCGACGGATTGGCTGCCGGTACGTCCCGGTAGTGACCTGGCTTTCCATCTGGCCATGCTAAACGTGCTCACCTCAGAAGATCGGTATGATCACAACTTTGTGGAACAGTATACGGTGGGCTTTGAGAAGTTGGCGGAGGAAGTACGGCCGTATACCCCCGAATGGGCCGCCCCCATCACCGACATCCCCGCCGAGACAATTCGGCGCATCGCCCGCGAATTCAGCGACGCTGCCCCCAACGCCCTGGCCCACAACGGCTGGCGCACTTCCAACTTTGTCAACTCCTTCCAGACCCAGCGAGCCATTGCTTGCCTCAATGCCCTGGTTGGCAATTGGGGCATTCATCAACTGCCCGCCGCCGCCGAAGGGGCTGGACTCGGTGTGCCGCCCCAGCCACCCTACCCACGCGCTTCAGCCATGCGTATGGACGGCGTGCCCTGGAAATATCCCCTGGTGCCCTTCAAACTCGGGGTGTTTCAGGAACTGCGTGACGCCATCATCACTGAACAACCCTACGCAGCACACGGCTGGTTCATTGCTCGCCAAAACCCGGTGCAATCGCTGCCGGATCGTGGCAAAACGCTGGAAGCAATGAGCAAGATGGACTTCATTGCCGTTGTCGATATTTTCCTCAACGACACCGCCTGGTTTGCCGATGTGGTCCTGCCCGAGGCGTCCTACCTGGAACGGTACGATCCGCTCAACGTGGTGGGCAACAAGGCGTTCATTCGCCAGCCAGCCATTCAGCCGCAGGGCGAAGCCAAATCGGCCCTGTGGATTTACAAAGAGTTGGGCCAGCGCCTGGGTCTGCAAGATTTTTTCCAATACACCGATGAAGAAGATTATCTGCGCCAACAGTTAGCCCCGTTGGGCGTGACGCTGGAAGAAGTACGCGAAAAAGGTTACGCGGAGCGTCCCGAAGGCGAAGAAAATCCGTTCAACTGGAACACACCCAGCGGCAAGGTGGAACTGTTTTCCGAGACGCTGGACCGCGCTGGTTTTAATGCCCTGCCCACCTGGGAAGAACCGCCGCGCCCCCCCTCAGGGAAATTTTACCTTCTAACTGGCAAAGTCGGACGACACACCCAGTTTGGCACCCAAAACAACCAGCTGCTAAATAAATATGAGGACGAACCCCGTTTGTGGATCAATGTGAATACCGCCAAGGCGCTGGGATTAGCTGACAACGACCTGGTTAAAGTAACCAGCGATGTCGGTGAAGTCAACATCAAACTGTGGGCCACAGAAGCCATTCGGTCTGACTGCGTTTACCTAACCCCTGGTTTTGGTCATCTATCAAAAGGGCTGACAACGGGCTATGGCGTGGGCGCCAGCGATTCGGTCCTGCACGTCACCTATACCGACCCGGTAAGCGGCAGCCAGGCATTGAGCCAGACATTTGTGTCGGTTACGGCCGTTTAGGAGAAAACAAAATGTCAGAAACGACATCAAATGGAAATGAGTACGGTTTTTTGATTGATGCCTCACGCTGTATTGACTGCCGGGCCTGTTTAGTAGCTTGCAGTGTTGAAAATGAAGTGCCTATGGAAACAACCCGCATCTGGATTCAAGAAACAGGTGTACAGGGCGAGTTTCCCAATTTGGCCCGCTTTTCTGCCCCCTACCATTGTATGCACTGCGACGATCCATCTTGCGTCTCGGCGTGTACGGTGGGGGCGCTGCAAAAGAGCGACAACGGCATTGTTTCCTATGATCAGGATAGATGTATCGGTTGTCGCTACTGCATGTATGCCTGTCCCTTCCAGGTGCCTAACTACGAATGGAAAGAGCAGCTCCCCCTCATCGTGAAATGCGATATGTGCGTCTCCCGACTAAGTGACGGGCGCTCCATTCCAGCCTGTGCGGCAACCTGCCCTACAGATGCCATTATCTTTGGCAAAAAGAGTGATATGTTGGTTGAGGCACATCGTCGGATTGACCAAAATCCCGGCAAGTTCATTCATCACGTTTATGGGGAAACTGAAAATGGGGGGACGGCCACGTTTTACATTTCGCCAGTTCCCTTTGAAGAGTTAGGTTTTCCCACGGCCGAGGAATCATCGCCTGCTTACTTTAATCGTCTGGTGACGCACGGTACGCCAACTGTAGCGGGGGTAGTGGCCGTTGGTTTAAGCAGTGTTTATCTCACGATCAAGCATCATGCAGAAGCGATGGCCCAAGGTAATAGTGGTGCACATAGCGGAAACCATGCCGGTCCAAAAGAAGCAGAGGGTGCCGTGCAGGGAACGGCCGTTCCCCAAAATGACACCGTGTTGCCGCAAGAATCTGAACGGCAGGAGGTTTAATCATGGTAAAAAAAGTCATTCACGAGCTGAAATCGTTGCCGGTTGGATACTATATCGTGGCGGTGATTGCTGCCGCGGGGCTGTCGGTGGCGGCATACCGGCTGTATGCCGGGCTGGGCGTCACCACAAACTTGAGCAAAGCGTTTCCCTGGGGCATCTGGATTAGTTTTGATTTGTCCACGGTAGCTTTTTCCGGTGGGGCGTTTACGCTGGCAGCACTGGTGTATGTATTCCACTTACATGAACTGCATTCCGCCGTACGGCCAACTGTGCTGGCTGGTCTGATTGGCTATTCATCTGTGCTGCTGATCCTGTTTATGGACCTGGGCCGTTGGGATCGATTTTATCACTTCCTGATCTACCCTAACCTGAACTCGGCGCTCTTTGAGGTGAGTTGGTGCATTATGCTCTACTCAACCATCCTCATTTACGAGTTGAGCCCAGTTTTGCTCAAAAATTCTCGCTGGAGCGGGGCCATCAAAATCATTGAGAAATGGACCATTCCTATGGTCATCGCGGGGGTGACGCTTTCCACGCTGCACCAATCCTCATTGGGCACCTTGTTTATTGTGATGTCACCCCGCTTGCATCCGCTGTGGCATTCTATGCTCCTGCCAGTTTTCTTCCTGATTTCCTCCTTGGCGGCGGGGCTGGCCATGGTAATTGGTGGCGCTATCCTGAGTTATTGGATATTTAAGCGCACCTTAGCCGAAAACGTGCAGGCCGAGCTGGCCTGGTTTATTCCCTGGATTTTGGGTATTTACCTGGTATTGAAGGTGGGTGAGCTGGAAATTACTGATGAGCTACATCTGCTGTTTTCGAGTGGACAATACAGCGCGCTCTACCTGACAGAGTTGGCGCTGCTTGTGGTTCCGATTATCTTGTTTGCGCTAAAACGCGTGCGGCATAGTCGAGGCTGGTCGCTAACGGGAACGGCGTTTGTGCTGGCTGGGGTCGTTTTGAATCGATTTAATGCTTCCTGGTTTGCCATTAAACCCGTGGCTGGCGAGATGTATTCACCCTCCTGGATGGAGGTGGCGATTTTGATTGGGGTGCTGGCAACGGCCGTTCTCGCCTACTCTCTGGTAGCACATTACTTCCCGTTGTTTGAAGAAACAGTTCAGGTCGAGCTCCCTCCCAAAACCCAGCCAACTTTGGCCCAAACAGGAGATTGAGAACCGCCTGGGGCAGATATTTTGCTGTTCAGGCCGCT
>CAUJGI010000253.1 GCA_963169155.1 Chloroflexota bacterium | reverse complement strand
GATGCCGCCGCCATGACCGGCCTGCCCGTGCGCCGCATGACGATCAGCGCCTACACGCTCTGCGGCGCGCTCAGCGGCCTGGCCGGGTTTCTTTTTCTGGCCCGATTTGGCACCATCACTGTGGTGGCCGCCCAGGGGCTGGAATTGCAGGTGGTGGCGGCCGTTGTGGTGGGTGGCGTCAACACATTTGGCGGAACCGGTACCATGCTGGGTGCCTTGCTCGGCGCGGTGCTCATCGCCACGCTGGAACAAAGCCTGCTGCGCTGGCGCGTCGTCAGCGAGTTCTGGCGGGATGCGCTGCTGGGGCTGCTTATCCTGCTGGCCGTAGCCACCGATTCCGTCATTCTCAGCCGCCTGCGCCTGCTCTGGGCCACGGGTGAAATCGAACAGCTTCAGTAAGCGAGACCTGTCAGGTTTGTAAAACCTGACAGGTCTGAGGAAAAGTAGATGACTCGCAAATTGTTAAGCTGGGAAGCCCTGCTGCTCTTCATTTTAATCGTCGTGGTGCTGATCAACGTCAGCCTGTCGCCGTTTTATCTGGGGCTGAACAACCAGATCAACCTTTTCCAGCTTTCCATCGAAAAAATCATTGTGGCCCTGGCGATGACGCTCATCATCATCAATGCCGAGATTGATTTGTCGGTCGCTTCGGTGATGGGGCTGTCTGCCTGCTTGCTGGCGTACCTGTACGACCAGGGGCAGCCGTTCTGGTGGGCCATTGTGGCCAGCCTGTTGGTGGGCGCAGCGGCCGGGGCGTTCAACGGCTTCTGGATTGCCTACGTGGGGCTGCCCTCGCTGGTGGTCACGCTGGCGGGGCTGATTGGCTATCGCGGCGTGGCCAGCATCTTGCTGGAAGACGAGTCGATTGGCAACTTTCCCGCCTGGTTTGAAGCGTTGGGGCAGCATGGGCTGGTAGGCCCCGTGCCGTTTGGGCTGCTGCTCTTTTTTGTGGGCGTGGTGATTGTGTGGGTGGTGCTGCAGCGGTCGGCTTACGGCCGTACCGTCTACGTCATCGGCAACAGCGCCGACGTGGCGCGCTACTCTGGCGTGAACGTCCGGCGTGTCAAGATGAGCCTCTTTATCATTTCCGGCGTTGTCTCGGCTCTGGCGGGTATTCTGATTGCGGCCCGGTTGGGGGCCGTGCGGGGCAGTACGGCCGTTGGCTTCGAGTTGGACATCATCACCATGGTTTTACTTGGCGGGGTTTCCATTTTTGGCGGCTCCGGCACCCTGACGGGCGTCGTGTTCTCCATCCTCATCATTCTCAACATCCGTAACGGCCTTTCGCTGGTCAACATTCCCGGCAACACCCAAACCGGCGTCATCGGCCTGCTGCTCATTCTCTCTGTCCTCATTCCCAACTGGTTGCAATCAGCCCAAACATGGTGGAGCCGCGATCACCAGGCCCAAGCCCAGGCCAAAGGAGGCTAGTACCGGAAAAGAACCCTGCTTTAAGCCCATTCATCAATGCCATATGCAATTTGCCAATGGGCTCTTACCCCTGTTTACCCTTTCAGTTCTTAGAGGAGGAACGAAAAATGAAGACAATTGGAAAATGGTTCATTATTTTATTGGTGGTTTCCCTGTTTGTGGTGGCCTGCTCGTCGGGCACCGAAGAGACGCCCGCGGACGACACAGCCGCCGAAACCGAAGATACGGCCGATACCCCAGCCGCGGACAGTGGTGACACAGATGCGCCAGCCGAAGAAGAAGAAATGACTGATGGCGTCATGGCCGACGGCGAATTTAACGCCATCCTGCTGCCTAAATTCCTGGGCATTTTAGTGTTCGACCAGGCTAACGAAGGCGCGCTGGAAGCCGCCACCGAACTGGGCACCGCCAGTGGTTTAGAATTCACCGGCCCCACCCCGGAAAACAGCGTCCAGGGCCAGATTGAAATCGTTACCAACGCCGTAACCCAGGGTGCCGAAGCGATCATGCTCTCCAATAATGCCGGGGACCAGATTGCCCCCGCCGCCCAGGCCGCCCTCGACGCCGGGCTGACCGTCGTCACCTGGGACTCCCCCATCCCCTCCGCCGAAGGCGAGCAGGTGTTTGTGGCCCAGGTAGACTTTGACGAAACCGGCAAGGTGATGGCCGACATGGCCCTCAGCATCATGGGGGATGACGGCGGCCAGTTTGCCGTCCTCTCCGCCAGCCCAGACGCGGCCAACCAGAATGCCTGGATCGCCTCCCTGGAAGAGGTTTTGGCCAATGACAGCACCTACGCCAGCCTGGAGCTGGTAGACATTGTCTACGGCAACGACGAATCTGAAGAAAGCTACAACCAGGCATTGGCCCTGGTGGATCAATATCCCGACATGGAACTGATCATGTCCCCCACTACGGTGGGTATTGCCGCCGCCGCCAAAGCAATGCAAGATGAAGGCCTTTGTGAAGATGTCAAGGTCAGCGGCCTGGGCCTGCCCGCCGAAATGGCCAGCTTCACGCTCAACGGCTGTGCCCCTGAATTTGCCCTGTGGAGCTTTGTAGACCTGGGGTACCTCACCTACCACCTCACCTACAACCTGGCCGTGGGCAACATCACCGCCGAAGAAGGCCAGACCTTTGAAGCGGGCCGTATGGGCAGCTACACCATCGAAAAAGACCCGACCCGCGACGCTGGTTTGCGCGTTTTGATGGGCCCGTTCACCGTCTACGACGCTGCCAACGTGGAAGCTGCTGCCGGTGGTGAAGTGGTTGCCCCGCTGGAAAGCGAAGGCGAAGGGGAATCTGGCAGCGAAGGCGGCGTCATCGTCGCCGAGCCGGGCATGGAACTGAACGGCATCTTCCTGCCGAAGTTCCTGGGCATCCTGGTGTTT
>CAUJGI010000252.1 GCA_963169155.1 Chloroflexota bacterium | reverse complement strand
ATGGCCAGCTGGGCCATCACTTCTTGAACTTGCTTATCTTCGCTCATCGTCTTGATCCGTAGTGTCGCTGCGCGACCGCTTCGCGTACGGTAATCCGTAATCAGTAATCGGTAATCGGTTTACCGATAACTGATTACCGTTCACCGTTCACCTCTTCATATGCTTGCTTAAAGGCTGCCGCGGCGCGGGCCAGCAGGGTGCCTACCGAACTGGGGGCAACACCAACGGCGGCGGCGCAGTCGGCGTAGCTAAAGCCCATCTGCCGCATGAGCAGGAGTTGGGTATCGCGTTCCGGCAGTTGGGCCAGGGTTTGGCGCACGGCCGTTTCCTGTTCTCGCTGCTCCACTTCTTTATCTGCGCCGGGCACACCTTGCGGGTCGGGTACCAGCAGCGTGTTGCGCTGCCAGCGCCGCTGCCGCCCGCGAATGGCGTTATAGCCCGCGTTGGTGGCGGTGCGGTACAGCCAGGCGCCCAGGTTATGCTCGCGGTTGCGGTTGAGAAAGCGGCGGCTGAAGGCGTAGTCATGCAGTTTGAGAAACACTTCCTGGGTCACATCTTCTGCTTCGGCCCGGTTGCCCAACAGGCGGAACAGCAGCCCGTAGACGCGATCATAGTGCTGGTGGAAGATCGCCTCAAACGAGGCGACATCTCCCTGCCCCATCTGCTCCAGCAGAAGATTATCTGTCAGGCTGGTCAAGTCTGTTCCTTTCGCCATGTTGCTTTGAGTCTATCTGCTCCCTTAAACACCGGTAAACGGCCGTTTGTGACATCTGTACTCGCGGCGGGCATTTTGTAACCGCGTGGTGCCCTTGGCGAGTACCCAGCATCTTACGCGCATGTGGGGGAAGTGGCAAGGTGGTGTGGGGTGCAAACGACCAAGTTGTTGCTGAATGAACCCTTAAGCACGCTGCTAAATCGGTGGTTGGGCTGGGTAATCGGCCTGTCTGCTAAAGTGACTTTCAAGTGCGCTCATCACTGCCAGGACGATATCTTCTCGCCAATGGTGGGAGGCTACCTGCACCCCCACAGGCAAGCCAGCACTGCCAGCTTCCACCCGCAGCGCCGCCTGCTCGACGCTATCTCGGCTTGGCTGACGGTCACTCTCCTCGCCTGCGCGAACACGTCCAGCGGCCACCACGCCTGCAGGCAGGCCCAGCACATTGAAGAGACGCGCATAACTGTCAAAGTCCAGCAGGTCGGTGGTGCTGCCGTGCAAGACGGCCGGTAAAGATGTCGGGGGGCAAAGGATCGCATCGAAGCCACCTGCTTCAAGCTCCTGCATGAAGCGCAGGCGATACTGATTCCGCTCCACCACCAATTTCCAAAATTCTTCTGCGGACCGAACACCGATCGTCTCAAAGACCCGCAAGAACCGCTCCTCGCCTGCCGACCTCAGCCGCTTCTTGAACAGTTTTTTCATAAACCCAGGTATTTGTGTGCTGCGCAGGATGCCCTTGAGCTGCGGCATCGGTTCATCGTTCCGCAAAGCGTGCCGCAAGGCCGCCGAGTCGTCTGCCGTAAAAACGCTGAAGAACAAGCGCATGGCCTCGCCCACGGCGGGCGGATTCCATGCCACGACCTGCGCCCCCATGCCGTGCAGTGCTTCTGCCGCCTCTCTCACCACCCGACGGATGGCAGGCGCGGCTTTGAAATAGCCATCATCCTCATAGACAGCCACACGTAGGGATTTGACAGCGACGTCAGCAAAGTTCCGCCACGGCACGGGCGGAATGGACGGGTCGAACCGATCCTGCCCAGGTGCCGCCAACACATCCATTGCCAGGGCAAGGTCGGCGACGGTGCGAGCCATGGGACCTGGTTGCGGTAGGATTACCTCCTGGCCGCGAGGAAGAAGGTCGGAGCGGGTATCGAAATTGGTCAACCGCAGCGAAGTTGGTTTTAAGCCTTGAATGCCGCAAAAATGTGCAGGCTCGCGGATACTCCCGCCGAAGTCTCCACCCAGGCCCAATGGTGACCCGCCCGCCGCGATGATGGCCGCCTCGCCGCCGCTGCTGCCACCGCAGCTGCGCTCAAAATTCCACGGGTTGTTGGTCCTGCCATACAGATGATTGTCCGATTCGATGAATAACAGCATTTGCGACACGTTTGTCTTGCCAAGAATGATTGCGCCTGCATCGCGTAGCCGCTTTACCAACGGACCATCCGCTTCGGCGCGGTGATGCTTCTGGCTGGGCAAACCGAATGTCGTGGCGGTACCTTCGACCAGGAACTGCTCCTTGATCGTGATGGGCACGCCGTGCAGTGGGCCGAGCGGGTCGCCCCGAAGTTGTGCCGTATCGGCGGCCTCAGCTTCCCTGCGAGCCTGCTCAAAGAGAGGAATCACCACCGCGTTGAGAAGGGGGTTAACTTCCTCAATGCGGCGGATTTGGGCATCTACAACTTCGCGTGCCGATAATTCTTTAGCTCTAATCTTTCTGGCGATTTCTGCTGCACCAAGGGACGTGATGGTGGTCATCGTATGTTTCTCTGCTGCTGAATATGGTTATGAAGTGCCCAACTTCTGGTTAAGCGGCCGTTCTGTCGACTCAAGATTGGGGCGAGAGCCAGGCTTGATTGTTTCAGCTGCTTTGGATTTTGCGGTTGGGTACGTGTTAAATGGATCAATATAAGACGGTGGCGCTGCTCAGGAACCAGTGGGCGGCGGTTTGGTCGCCGGAAACGGCCGTGCGCCGCACCGCTTCCTCCGCCGAGATACGTTCCGAGGCACGCAGGTGAAAGTCAAACAGGTCAATTGCCAGGGTGCAGTCCGGCTCCGCTTTGTGGCCGAACTGGTAGGTGCCGCTGAGCGCCCCGGTGATGTGCAGCACGATGGTGCGCCCGGCCGACGGCTTTTGCAGCTTTTTGGCGATGTCCAGCAGCACCAGATTGAGGATACGGCCGTCGTGCTCCTCCGTAATCACCATCTTTTTGCCGGTGGCAGCGCAAATGTCGTACCGGTGCATCCACTCGTCGCGCGGGTAGATGATGTCCATCAGGTAACCAAAGTTGCCCACAACAGGAATGGGAATCTGGCGCACCAGCCAGGGCAGCTTTTGCCGGTTTTTAATGGCGGTTGGCCCGTTTTGGCGGAACTCAGCAATGATTTCGGCCGTTGTTTTGTGGGCGCGTTTCTCTATCTGGAGCCGGTTGGTGCCATCGACCGGGTAGGACGCAGCCTTGACGTAGGGATGGGTGATGTTTTGCCGTACAAATTCGCGCAGGCTGGTGCTGCCCGTCATTGCTCCGGCCAGGTGAGCCACCATGTCGCGCACGTTCCATTCGGTGCAGTAGGTGGGCTGCTGCCAATCGGTTCCGTCCAGCGTTTCCAACACGGCCAGCAC
>CAUJGI010000251.1 GCA_963169155.1 Chloroflexota bacterium | reverse complement strand
TGCAACGGCAAATTGGTGGTGGCACCACGAGCGCAAAAATTGACGCCCGTCCTCCAACGTGAGGGCGGGCGTTTTTTTTAACTTTGGCAAGCGCTTTTTGCTTGCCAACAGTCCGTTGGGCAGCGTTTTTGGCTGCCCACGCGCAGCCCTCGTCCTCCAAATTGGGGACGAGGGCTTTTTGTTTTTCGGCCGTAGAGACGTTGCCCTGCAACGTCTCTACAACACACGGAGGTTTTTATGAACACAATCAGAACTGTTGAAGCAAGCCGCCACATCGGCGAGACAGTGCGCCTGATGGGCTGGCTGCACAACGTGCGCCGCCTGGGCGGCGTCACCTTTGTGGTGCTGCGCGACGGCTGGGGCACGCTCCAGGCCGTCACCGAAAGCGAGGCGGACCTGGCCCCTATCGCTGCGCTGAGTTTGGAAAGCGTCATCGCGCTGACGGGCACGGTGGTGGCCACCCCGCAAGCGCCGGGTGGGGTGGAGCTGCACCAGCCGCAAATCGTGGTCATCACCCCGGTGACGGAGCCCACACCTATTCCCTTGCAGCAAAAGACGCTCACGGCGGGGCTGCCCACGCTGCTGGACCATGCCGTTGTGGCCAATCGGCACCCGCTGCGGCGGGCCGTGTTTCGCCTGGCGGCGGGGGCGATGGCAGGCTTCCGCGCCACGCTGCGCGCCGCGCATTTCACCGAGATTCAGTCGCCCAAGCTGGTGGCTTCGGCCACGGAGAGCGGGGCGAACGTGTTTAAGCTGGAATATTTTGGCGGCGACGCGTTTCTGGCGCAAAGCCCGCAGTTTTACAAGCAAATTATGGTGGGTGTGTTTGCCCGCGTCTTTGAAGTGGGTCCGGTTTTCCGTGCCGAGCCGCACGACACGACGCGCCATGTGAACGAGTACGTGAGCCTGGACGTGGAGTTTGGCTTCATCGAGAACCACTTCACGGTGATGGCCATGGTTCGTATGGTGCTGGCGGGTATTTTTCAAACATTGGCAGAGGAATATGTGGCGGAGTTGGCACTGCTGAAGACAAGTGTGCCGGAAGTGCCAGAGCAAATCCCGCACATTCATTTTGCCGAGGCGCAAGAACTTATCTGGCAGCGGCATGGCGTGGACGTGCGCGGCGAGCCGGACCTGTCGCCGCAGGATGAGCGGTGGCTGGGCGAGTGGGCGCAGCAGGAATATGGCAGCGACTTTTTGTTTGTGGTGGGGTATCCGATGGGGAAACGGCCGTTCTACACCCATCCCGACCCGCAAAATCCGGCTTATTCCAACTCGTTCGACCTGCTGTTTCGCGGCACGGAGCTGATCACTGGCGGGCAGCGGCTGCACCGGTACGCTGACTATCTGGCGGCGCTGGAGAAAGCAAATTTGCCCACAGAACCCTTCGAGACCTACCTGGAAGCGTTCCGCTACGGGATGCCGCCGCACGGTGGTTTTGCCATCGGGTTGGAGCGGCTGCTGATGCAGCTGCTGGGTCTGCCTAACTTGCGGCTAGCCACGCTCTTTCCCCGTGATCAAAAGCGTCTCACGCCGTGATGAACCACGATTTTAGGATGGCCTGGCCAAAATGGACAGCAAAAGGGCAACCTTGAGATCACCTATCTTCCAAGCAATATGACTACCACGCACTCATCCACCCGGTGTGCTTGTTGGCGAAGGCGAGGACGAGCCACGAATGACGCTGAGGGGACAAACGGCCGCTGGCGCCATGCGGTAACCGGAAGATTGAGCCCACTGCCGGGCTTTGACTTCGTCCGGGTAAAATGGCGGGACGGGCAGATAGAGCCGCACGGTGGCGCCCGCCGGGGGGCTGGTGCTGTTGATGACACATTCGGTGGGGCGGGGGATTTTGCTGCCATTGCTCAGCGCGGGCTGGGCGTCTAGAAAGCGCTGGCCTTCGTCGGCGGGCATGGACATGGTGGCCAGGGTCCACGCGCCTAAATTTTCGCCCATGTTGGGGTTGTAGCTGATGCGGGCGTTGCCGTGGGTGGGTGCGCCGACGATAAACCAGTCGTTGCGGCTGGCAGCACAGCGGCTGCTGCCGGTGCCGGAAGGCAGGCAAACCGGGCGCAGTTCAATCCCCTGGGGTTGGATGAAACCGGTGGCGGGCGGACGGCCGTTTACCGCCAAACTTTGCATCATGGTCGGGTCGTTGTAGATGGTTTGCATGATGTTGTTCCACAGCGGGGCGGCGGTTTGTAAACCGGAGGAATTGACCATGGGACGGCCGTCTGAATTGCCCATCCAGATGCCCACTACCACGCCCGGTGTGTACCCTATCACCCAGTTGTCGCGAAAATCGTTGGTGGTGCCCGTTTTGACGGCGGCGGGGAAGGGCAGCTCCAGCGGATTGTTGTACCCCATCGCCGCCACGCGCGCCTGGTCATCATCCAGAATGTCGGTGATGATGTAGGCGATGCGCGGGTCGAGGGCATTAACAGCGGGCAGCTGGTTTTGCTGCGCGTCATAAATGACGTTGCCCCGGCTGTCGGTGATGTGCAGCACGGCGGTGAGGCGGGGCTTTTGCCCCTGGTTGGCCAGCGTGGCAAAGGCGTGGGTCATTTCCAGCAGGGGCACTTCGCCGCCGCCCAGGGTGAGGGCCAGGCCGTAAAAGCCGGGCGGCTCGCGCAGCGATTCGATGCCCATGCTGCGGGCGGTGGCGATGAAGGTGGGCACGCCTACGTCGCGCAGCAGCTGCACGGGCGGGATGTTGTAGCTGTTGGCCAGGGCGTCGCGGAAAAGCACCGGGCCGCGATAGTAGCCATCGTAGTTGGTGGGCACCATCTTTTCGCCGTCGCCCAGGTCCAGCTCGATGGGCACATCCCACAGCACGTCGGCGGTGGACCAGCCGCGCTGTAAGGCGGTGGCGTAGGTGATGGGTTTGATGCTGCTGCCGGGCTGGCGCGGACTGAGGGCGACGTTCACCTGGCCGTCAATCGACTCGTCGAAATAGTCCAGGCTGCCCACCATCGCCAAAATTTCCCCGGTGTTGGGCTTGAGAATCACCACAGAGGCGTTGCTAACGTTGTTCGTGGCGGCGCGGGCGGCGACCTGTTCGCGAGCGGCCGTTTCCGCCATTTCTTGCATGTTCAGGTCCAGGCTGGTGGTGATTTGCCAGCCGCCCAGGGCAATCGCATCCGGTCCGTATAATCGTTCCAGCTCGCTTTGCACGTAGAGCACAAAGTGGGCGGCTTCCAGCGTCACCTCGCCCGCCGCCTCGTTGGCGGTGATTCGTGGGGCAATGTGCAGGGCGACCCCCTTGGCAATTTCTGCATCCAACGCGGTGACAACGCCTTCGTTCACCATCAAGTCCAGAATAAATTCCTGACGTGTCTTGGCTGCGTCAAAATTGGTGTATGGGTCCCA
>CAUJGI010000250.1 GCA_963169155.1 Chloroflexota bacterium | reverse complement strand
AGGGCAAGGACCAAAAAGTTTTTTTTTGAAATGAGCGAAAACGAGCCAACCCTGGAAAAAATAATCATGACCCGATTAACCCGGCTGAATGCCCTGGTTTCTGGTGTGGTGACCGGGGTCATCTTTGGCTTAATCATCTTTATTGCAACCAACTGGCTGCTGCTTAAAGGTGGCAACCCCATTGGTCCCCATTTGGCCCTGTTGGGCCAATTTTTTCTGGGGTACACGGTAAGCTTTTGGGGCAGCCTGGTCGGGCTTTTGTACGGGTTTGTGACTGGCTTTATTCTGGGATATGCTGTAGCTGTACTCTACAACTTTTTCCTCAGACTGCGTCACAACGAGTGAGTTTAATCAATATGAAACCTATGATTTCGGTGATTGTTCCGGTGCACAACGGGGGCGCGTTGTTTGACCGGTGCCTGACGGCTTTGCAGCAAACGCTGTACCAGCCGTGGGAATGTATTGTGGTGGAGGATGGCTCGACCGATAATACCGTTGACATTGCCTACAAACACGAGGTGCGCCTGGTGAGCGGCCTGAAGCGGCGGTTGGGTCCAGCCCAGGCGCGTAATATTGGCGCCCAGGTGGCCAAAGGCGACATCCTCTTTTTTGTGGATGCCGATGTGCTGGTGCAGCCGGGCACGGTGGGGCATGTGGCCGCCACGATGCAGGCCAATCCTGGTATGGCGGCCTGCTTTGGCTCTTACGATGATCAGCCGCTGGCGCCCAACTTTCTGTCGCAGTATCGCAATTTGCTGCACCATTACGTGCACCAAACGGGCAAAATCGAATCGTCTACGTTTTGGAGCGGCTGCGGGGCGATTCGGCGGTCGGTGTTTCTGTCTCTGGGTGGCTTTAATGAACGCCTTTATGAACGGCCGAGTATTGAAGACATTGAGCTGGGCTACCGGCTGCAAGCGGCGGGCTACCGGGTGCAGCTCGAAAAGCTGCTCCAGGTGAAGCACATGAAGCAGTGGACGCCGCGCCAGATGCTTATCACCGACGTGCGCGACCGGGCGCTGCCGTGGACCCACCTGATTTTGCAGGGCGGCGGCGCGCCCAACGATCTGAACCTGAATTTTTCGCAGCGGTTAAGTACGGCCGTTGCCTTTAGCACTCTTTTTGGCTTATTCCTGCTGCCGTTTACTGCATGGGCCTGGCTGCTGCTGGCCCTGCTGCTGGGGCTGCTTGTCTGGCTGAACTGGCCGTTTTACGATTTTCTCTGGCAAAAGCGCGGGCTGCGTTTTGCCCTGATGGCCATGCCCTGGCACTGGCTCTACTTTATTTACAGCGGTGCTTCGTTTGCGGTGGGGCTTGTGTTGTTCCGTCTGGGACGAATGGAGCAAGTGGTGACGCATGGGATACGGCCGTTGGGCACCCCACCACCAGCTGCCAAACCGCAAACAACCGTTGAATAACCGAACAACCATTCGACCAAATCCCCATTTTGCACTAAGCTATTCCCCACATAACTAAAACCAGCTGCGCGGGTCACGCGGCAGTCTGAAAAAACGGCATTGGAGCAATAGATGAGTAAAAGTAATGCGCTGCGGCAGCAAATTATGGCCCTGGTTCAAGAGTATTATGAGGTGGAGCACGGCCAGGCGGCGTTTTCGCCCGGGGAGTCCGTCGTGCCTGTGTCGGGGCGGATGTTTGACGCGGCCGAAATGGTGAACCTGGTGGATTCCTCGCTGGAATTTTGGTTGACCACGGGCCGCTACGCAGCGCAGTTCGAGCGCGAGTTCGCGCACTGGATGGGGGTGCGACATGCCATTTTGTGCAATTCAGGTTCATCGGCCAATTTGCTGGCATTGTCGGCCCTGACCTCGCCCAAGCTGGGCGAGCGGCAGCTCTTGCCCGGCGACGAAGTGATTACGGTGGCGGCCGGGTTCCCCACCACAGTGAATCCCATTGTGCAAAACCAGCTCACGCCAGTGTTCCTGGACATTGAGCTGGGCACGTACAATGTGAATGTGGAATTGTTGGAAGCGGCCGTTTCCCCCCGCACCAAAGCCATCATGATCGCCCACACGTTGGGCAACCCATTTAACCTGGATGTCGTGTTGGATGTGGCCAACAAGCACAACCTGTGGCTGATTGAAGACAATTGTGATGCGGTGGGAGCGACGTATAACGGCCGTCTTACCGGCTCGTTTGGTCACCTGGCGACCGTGAGCTTTTACCCGGCGCACCACATCACCATGGGCGAAGGCGGCTGTGTGCTGACCCGCCACAGCCAGCTTAAAAAGCTGGTGGAATCGTTCCGCGATTGGGGCCGCGACTGCTGGTGTGATCCGGGCGTGGCCAACACCTGCGGCACGCGCTTCGGCTGGCAGCTGGGCGATCTGCCCGAAGGGTATGACCACAAATACATCTATTCCCACATTGGCTACAACCTGAAGATGACCGACATGCAAGCGGCCGTTGGTGTGGCCCAGCTGGAAAAGCTGCCCACCTTCATCGAGCTTCGCAAGCGCAACTGGCAGCTGCTGCACGATGGCCTGAAGCCGTACGAGGAGTTTTTTATACTGCCCCAGCCCACGCCCAATAGCGATCCGAGCTGGTTTGGTTTTCTGCTGAGCGTGCGCCCAGAAGCGCCATTTAACCGCAACGAACTGGTGCAGTTCCTGGAGGCCAACCAGGTGGCGACCCGCCTGCTATTCAGTGGCAATATCACCCGCCAGCCAGCC
>CAUJGI010000249.1 GCA_963169155.1 Chloroflexota bacterium | reverse complement strand
TTGTTGCCATTTTGTGTCCCCTTTCCCTCCCCCTAACCCCCTCCCGCTGGGTGGGGGTAACTGTTTCCCTCCCCCGCGGGGGGTGGGCTTGGGTGGGGGTCTTTAATTCAATAGTTCCCTAAGTTCCGCCTTGATCACCTTGCCGTAGGGCGAGTAGGGCAGGGCGTCCGTGAAGATGACGCGCTTGGGAATTTTGTAGCGGGCCAGTTTGCCCTGGCAATGGGTGAGCAGTTCGGCTTCGGTAATGGAACGGCCGTTGCTTTTCACCACCACCATTACCCCCACCTCGCCCCACTTGTCGTCTGGCTGGCCGATGAGGGCCGCTTCGGCGACCGCGTCGTGGGCCACAAAGACCGCTTCCACCTCGGCGGCGTACACGTTTTCGCCGCCGCTGATGATCATGTCCTTAAACCGCCCGGCGATGAAGAAAAAGCCGTCTTCGTCCATTCTGGCCATGTCGCCGGTGTGGAACCAGCCGTCGCGCAGGGCTTCGGCGGTGGCTGCGGGGTTGTTCCAGTAGCCGGTGGTGACGTGTGGTCCTTTGATGAGCAGCTCGCCGGTTTGGTTGGGGGGGACGGGACGGCCGTCTTCAGCCACCAGCTTCATCTCACTGTGGAAAATCGGCTTGCCCACCGTGCCGGGCTTCTTTTCCGGGTCGTCATCGTTCATGGTGAAGCAGTTGGTGCCCACCTCGGTGAGGCCGTACCCCTGGCGGAACGGCCTCACCGTGGCCTGCCGCCACGCCGCGATGAGCGACACCGGGCAGGGCGCGCCGCCGCTGATAAACCAGCGAATGGCGCTAAAATCGGTTTGGGCCAGCGCGGGCGTGTTGAGCCACATCTGGAAAATGGTGGGTACCCCCAGCAGGACGGTACACTTTTCCTCGGCCACCTGGCGCAGCGTGTCTACCGGATCAAACTGGCGCATTAGCACAATGCGCCCGCCGACGTAAAACAGCGGCGTGAGAAACACAAACAGCCCGCCAGAGTGAAACATCGGCGTAAAAATCGGCGAAATATCGTCCTGGGTCAGCCCCCAGCTGATGACGGTGTTGATGGCGTTCCACACAATCTGGCGGTGGGGAATCATCGCTCCCTTTGGCTTCCCGGTGGTCCCAGAGGTGTACAAAATGCAGGCGGTGTCGTCGGGGTGGAGAGACGGCCGTTCCGGTTCCGCATCATCTGCTTTGGCCAGCTCATCCTCATAAACCAGCGCCCCCGCCAGCTCTGCGCCCTCCACGCTGACCAGATGATCCACGGTAATGTGGGGCCGCATCGCCGCCAGCGTCTCCGTAAATTCCGGCCCGCAGATGAGCACCTTGGAGCCGCAGTCCTGCACGATGTAGGCCAGCTCGTCGGCCACCAGCCGCCAGTTCAGCGGCGCAAAAATCGCCCCAATTTTGGTGGCAGCGTAAAGCAGATCAACATAGACGACGCTGTTGTGCGCCAGCAGCGAGACGACATCTCCCTTTTGCACACCCAGCTTCTGCAAAAAGTGGCAGGCGCGGTTCACCCGTTTGTTGAGCTGGGCAAAGGTGTAGCTCTGCCCGGTGGCCAGCTCGCGCAGCGCCACCCGATCGGGGGTTAGTTCGGCTCGTTTGCTGAGTAAGTTGCTTGCATCCATAAAATAGTTGGACGCTGATTGACGCGGAGAACGCGGATTTTTTGTCTGGATAATCGGCGTTTATCGGCGTTTATCAGCGTGCCATTCCTTAACTCTCTGCCAAAAACGTTGTTATCTCTTTGGCCAACACCGCCACATTATCGCCAAACAACATGGTCATGTGGTTGCCGGGGACGGCTCTGTAGCGGCAGTTGGGCAGGGCGTTGACGGTGGCTTCGGCCTCGGCAGGCGGCACCACGGGCATGGCCCCAGGTGCGCCAAACGGTCCGGGCGCGTGCAGCATGACGGTGGGCTGGTGTACCTCAGCAAAGATGGCTGGCCATGGTTCGGCCAGGGCGTTGTCGATGGCTTCGGCGATGTTGGCGGGGCGGGAACGGGCCTGAACAGAGCCGTCGTCGTTGGATTGTACATCAGCCTGGTAGTAACTTTCTACGGCCGTATCCCAAACCCCCTGCCAGTACGCCGCCTGTTTGATGGCATCCCGGTATGCTTCCCAGGAGGCAATGCGCTGCCCCAGCCGGGCCAGTGACGGTTTGATGAGGTCCTTGACGTTGGGATGCAAAAAGCCGGAATCCATGATGATGCATTTGGCGACGCGCTCTGGATGTTTGGCCGCCAGGTAGCAGGTAAGCAGCCCGCCAAACGAGTGTCCGGCCAAAATCGCCTGATCCAGCCCCAAATTATCCATCAAGCCCAAAATGTCGGCGGCGTGGTCGGCCATGCTGTAGCCCGCTTCCGGCTTGTCGCTCTGGCCGCGCCCGCGCAAATCGACGGCCAGCAGGCGGTTGGGCAGGCTGCTCGCCGCTAGACCATCAAAAAAGTGCGCGTTGGCCGTCAGGCCGTGCAGCACAATCAGAGTTGGCTCGACCCCAGGGTGGTCCAGGTAGTGAAGCGAGATGCCGTTCGTTTGGGTGAATTTGTCCATTTTTCCGTAATCGGTAATTGGTAATCAGTAATTGGTAATGTTGCTGCGCGACCGCTTCGCGGACGGTATTCGGTTTACGGTTCACCGTTCACCGCTCACCGCTCTCCCAGAAAGGCTGGCGCATGACGCGCTTGAGCGTTTTGCCCGCCACGCTGCGCGGAAAGTCATCCATGATGACGATGCGGCTCACTTTTTGGTAGCGTGCCTCGACGCGCTCGTTGACCCAGTTGCGCAGTTCGTCTTCGCTGACGGCGCCCGGCTGGTTCAGAATGACGGTGGCCATCGGGGTTTCGCCCCATTTGTCGTCGGGGATTCCGAAGACGGCCGTTTCCCTTACCGCCGGATGCTGCACAAGCAGCTCCTCAATGTCGCGCGGGTAGACGTTCACCCCGCCCGAGATGATCAAATCTTTCTGCCGGTCCACCAGGAACAAAAAGCCGTCTTCATCCACGTAGCCCAAATCGCCGCTGAACAGCCAGCCGTCGCGGATAGCGAGGGCGGTGAGATCGGGGCGTTTGTAGTAGCCGGGCATGGTGATGGGGCCGCGCCCCACAATTTCACCCACTTCGCCCGGGGCACACGCCTCGCCCAGCTCGTTGACGATGCGCATCTCAAACAGCGGCGGCGGCGCGCCTACACTGCCCGGCTTTTGCGGGAAGTCATATTTGTCCAGAATGGTGACAAACCCTTCGGTGAGGCCGTACAGCTCGTGAAAACGGCCGGGCAGGTGCCGGTCCAGCGCTTCTTTGTGCTCCAGATGCAGCGGTGCGCCGACGGAGCAAACCATCTCCAGCGACTGCATTTTGGCCGGATCAAAGTTGGGCGCGTGCAGCATGGCAATGATTTGTGAAGGCACCATCATGATGTGCGTCACTTTTTCCTGCGCCACCGTTTCAATCAGCGCTTTTGCGTCAAAATAGGGGTGCAGGATGTATTTGCAGCCCTGGAACATGGCGGGCATCAGCGTGAGGAATGCGCCGTTGAAGACGAGCGAGCCGGTGTGCAAAATGATGCTTTCCGGCGTGATGCGGTACGCCGTGGCGAAGCTGGTGCAGTAGGCGGCGCGGATGGCGTGGGTGTGCACGATCCCTTTGGGCAGGCCCGTTGTGCCGCTGCTGTAGATGATGTTGTAGGGATCTTCT
>CAUJGI010000248.1 GCA_963169155.1 Chloroflexota bacterium | reverse complement strand
GCGACCGGCATCATGTGGCCGGTTGGCCGCCAGCGCCAGCGCCAGGCTCTCCTGTTCGAGTGCCAGCCCGGACCAGTCTCCCTGGCTGGAAATGGCGGAGCCAAGGTCGCACAAACATTGGATGATCAAAGGATTGGTTTCTAGGTGCCGGGCCAGGGCCAACGCTCGCTCCCCAAAGTTGATCGACTCCTCATAATTGCCCAGGTGCATATGGTAATTAGACATACTGGCCAGTGCCCAGGCTAACGCCTCACCCTCCGGCTCACCCTCCAAAATGTCCAGGGCCCGGCGGTAACAGCGCCCGGCCTTGTCCCGCTGCCCCAATTCCCAATAGGCTCGGCCCGATAATCGCTGCGCTGTGGCGGCGCCCTGGTTGTCTCCCACGCCTTGAAACAGTTCGCAGCTGGTTTGCAAGAGCTCAATGGCTTCCTGGTGTCGGCCTAATATCCAGAAGCACTCGCCAAGCTTATTGAGTAACGTCGCCTGACCTGTGGTATCGGACTGGGGCCAGTGGGCCAGGGCAGCCCGGTAATGGTAAACAGCGTCGAGCAGGGAGGCTCGCTGGTAAGCCAGCTCACCAGCCCGATTATGGTACAGTGTCGCCTGGGACCAATCAGCAACGGCCGTAAAGTGGTAAGCTAGCTGGTTAACAACCTCGTCGAGATCCTCAGCGTAGACAGCCGCCAGCGCCCTGGCGACTGCGGCATGCAGATGGCGTCGTTCGCCTGGGGAAAGCCGCTGGTAAAGATATTGTTGAAACAGGGCGTGGCTAAACTGATAAGCAGCGAGATAGCGCTGACCAACTTTTAACTCGCCCCGTCCTTTTACCAGCCGGTGTTGTTTGCCCAACTCCTGTGACAGGCTGCGGAGCAGCGGCCGTTCCGCCATCGCCAATACCTGAGCCACAACTTCGGCCGTAAACAGTTCTCCTACGACGCTGGCCACCTCCAAAATAGTCCGCAAATCATCGTCTAGCCGGTCAACCCGTCGGGCAATGACGGCTTCAACACGCGCTGGGAAACTCTGCCAATGCAACGCCTCACCCTCGCGCCAGTGTCCTGTTTTGTCTTGGACCAGGTTGCCCCGACTTTGCATATCTCGCAACAACTCCACAACAAATAACGGGTGTCCCCCGGTACGCTTGAAGAGCGCCTGGCGAAAAGCCGCATCCAGCTGATTCGGTTCGCTGTCCAGAAAGGCATGCACAAAAGCCATGCCTTCAGCCTCATCAACCGCGGCCAGGTCAATAAATACGTTGCCAAACTGCCGTTTGAACTCGTCCAGAAGCTGCCCCAGAGGGTGCGCCTGGTCGTCCTGGCTAGGGAGAAGTTCATTCGGCCGATAGGCACCCACAATCAGAATGCGACTACCTGCCAGCCGACGACCAAGGTGGAACAGCAGCCCGATGGAAGCGGCATCTATCCATTGCAGGTCGTCGAGGGTAATGAGCAAGGGTCGCTTTTGAGCCAGATGGTGCAGCACACTGGTGAACTGGCCAAAGACGGCCGTGTGTTCCCGAGGGTCCCGCGCCTGATGACGGCGAGTAACCTCTTCCCTCAAGGCGGCCAACCAGCTCGCGCCAGCCGGGGCGGCCGCAGCCGCCCGCGTCAACAATTGTTTCCCCGACACAAAAAGCTCTAGCAGCTGCGGACCATGGTCCAGGATTGTCTGCGTTGTCTGGGGCAGCAAAGCCCATAGGCGACGGGTCTGCTCCACACCCATCGCCCCGCTTGTCCGCCGGGCCGCAATGTTTCCGGTTAGCTGCTCCATCACTTCCCGAAATGGCAAATAGGCATCACCGACACCGGTAATGGCGCTGCCGCTGCCGCCGACAGTTAGCAAATCCTGGTGAGCCTCCTGAGCGCGGCGAGCGAATTCTGCCAGCAGTGATGTCTTGCCCCGGCCAGCGCCCCCGGTAACAAAGACAATACGGCCGTTTCCGTTCAGCGCGTCATCGAGATGGCCGTTTAACCGGGCCAATTCATGGACGCGGGCCACAAACAAAGGATTTGGGGCTGGCTCCGGCCAGTCGACGTGCGGAATTTCGGCAGTGTTGAGGCGGTCGGTGAATGGTTTTTGGGGAAACGGTTTTGACTTAGTTGCCAGAAATCGGTCAATCTGGCGGATAAACTGCTCCCAGGCGGGTTCAGAGGGTAAAAGCAGATGGTTCTTGCTGTCTAAAGGCACAAATTGCGCTTCGGGGATCTGACTGGCCAGAATTCGGCCTTCCGCGAACGGAACGGCCGCATCGTGGCGGCAGTGCGTGACCAGCGTGGGCACGCGCAGTTGAGGCAGCAGATCAAGGATATTAATGTCATACATTTCTGCTTCGGCGCGTACGGCATTTTCTGGCGTCATCGAGATGCGCATCAATTCGTCAAACCAGGCAAGCTGCTCTTTGCTAGCATCTGGCATCAATTGCATGGAAAAAACCTGGCGGAATGCTGGATTGTCTTGCCCCCAACCCAGCTTTGTCAGCGAAAGAAGCGTTTGCGCTTCTTCTGATGCTTGCGGATTGTCCTGACGGTGAAAACGGCCGCGCGCATACGCGCCGTGCAGAATCAGGTGAGACAACCTTTCAGGATGGCGGGCGGCGTAAGCAACAGCCACCGCCCCGGCCTGCGAGAGGGCCAGCAGGCGGAACCGATCCAGGCCAAGATGATCCACGAGCGCTTCCAGGTCGCGCACCCAGGCATCAAAGGAAATATCGCCCACCGCCCAATCAGAGAGACCACAGGCGCGTTCATCATAGCGGATGAGCGTGTAACGACTGGCCAGTGCTGCCAGCCAATGCTGCCAGATGGGGCTTTGCCAGTCAAATTCTAGATGCCGGAGAAACGAAGCGGTCCATACCAGCGGCGGGCCATTGCCCACGATGGCATAAGCAATGCGCACATTATCCTGGCTCAGGAAGTACCTGATTTCCTGGTCCAGCATTTTGGGTGGTGAGGCGGTTATAGCGGAACGGCCGTCTACTGCGGTGATCCCCTTAACTGCTTCCCCCTTGCGAATCTGTTCATAAAGCTGCGTTGTCTCCGGTTCCGGTTCGATGTCCAGCTCCTCGGCCAGCAGGCGCTCACATAGTTGGTATTGGCGATGGGCTTCAGCGCGCTGTCCGTTACGGCCGTACAGAGCCATGAGCTGCCGCTGGGCCTGTTCATGCAGTGGGTCAAGGGCGACCCAGCGTTGGGCATATAGGGTGGCTTGGGTTAGATCGCTTCGGGATTCATAAGAATGGACTAACTTCTCCAGCGCCCGGCTCAAATCACGCCGTAAGGCTTCGGTTTGCAGAAACTGCCACTCGTCAAAAGTGGGGCAGCCGGGCAGGGTAAACCCGGCCAGAAAATCAGCTTGATAACACTCTACTGCGGTCGCCAATTGTTGGCGGCAATCATCTTTCATTTCCCCAACGCTTACTTCTTGGCAAGCATCCAACTGCTGGCGAAAGTGAAGTACATCAACCCACAGCGGCTTTTTGTCATTCAGTGCCACCTGTTCGCGGTCGGCCAGAATGTAGTCAGCGCCCAGCGCAGTGCGCAAATTGGACAGGGTGCGGCTCAGGTCGGCGCGGCCCTGCTGTTGATCATGGTCAGGCCAGAGCAGCGCCGTGAGGGTTTCACGGCTGTGGGCCTGTTGGGTGACCGCCAGATAGGTGAGCAAAGCTCTGGCTTTGCGCCGGGTGAGGGGTTGGGTACGGCCGTTGCCTTCCAGCGTTGGTGCGCCAAATAGTGTGAGCCGCCACATAAATCTGCCTTTTTCCTGCCAGGCCAAACCCGTTCTGGCCTATACAGCCGATTGTGCGAGGGTTTGTGCGAGCTTTTAGCGAGAGTTGTTTTCTACAATGACGGGCAGTGCTGATAGGTGAGGTGATGTTGATTCCAAATGGCAGAGCCTTCTATATCTCCGCCAGATCGTTTGAAATTATATAGACGGTCTATGGCTCTCGCAAACCCGGCACAGTGAAGGAACCCATCATGCTTAAAGGCACCACCATTACGCTCCGTCCCGTGCACGACAGTGACCTGGACCAACTTTACGCTTTTCACCTGGACGTTGATAATCGCGGTGACTTCTTTCCGCGCGGCGTTATGGCCCAACCGCTCTTCCATAAACGATTCCAGGAGAGCGGCTTCTGGAACAAAGAGGAGGGCATGTTGGTCATCGTCTCAGCAAAGGATGAAATTGTCGGTCACATCGAATTTTTCAAGACCGTGAATTATCTGGACGAGTACGAACTTTCCTACCAGGTATACGCCGCCGAACAGCGCGGCAAAGGCGCGGCCACGGAAGCGGTCCGGCTGCTGGTCTGTTACCTGTTCGAGAACAAACGAGTCAACCGCATCCGGTTAGTGATTCATCCCGACAACCTGGCATCCCGTCGGCTGGCCGAAAAATGTGGTTTTCGGCACGAAGGCACCGCCCGTGGGGCATGGTATCACAAGGGGGCGCATCAGGATGTAGAGATTTACGCTGTTTTGCATGAGGATGTGATCGGGGGGAAACGGCCGTAACGCGACATTTTTAGAGGTGGCGTAGTTCAGAAACCAGCAACAACAATATTAGATTCCATTTTTGGAGGTAAACAATGAACAGCAGTGTGTTAGAAATGACAAGAAACACGCATTTGGTCGACGAGGCGGTAGTGACGGCATTCAAAGGCAGCCTACGCGGCGAATTGATCCAGCCCGGTGACGGCCGTTACGATGAGGCCCGGCAGCTTTACAACGGCATGATTGACAAACGACCTGGTCTTATTGCTCGCTGTGTGGATGCGGCCGATGTACAGGCAGCGGTTAACTTTGCCCGTGAAAATGGGTTGCTGCTGGCGGTGCGTGGCGGCGGCCACAACGGCGCTGGCCTGGGCAGCTGTGATGGCGGCCTGGTCATTGATCTTTCGCTTATGAAGGGCATTCGCGTCGATCAGGTGGACGGCACGGTGCGTGTTGAAGGGGGCTGCCTTTGGGGCGATGTGGATCATGCGACTTATCCGTATGGTTTGGCCGTGCCCACTGGCTTCCTTTCCACAACGGGTGTGGGTGGGCTGACCTTAGGCGGCGGCTTGGGTTATCTGACCCGCCATTATGGCCTGACGATTGACAGTTTGTTAGAGGTGGATATGGTATTGGCTGACGGCCGTTTGGTTACTGCCAGTTCTGAGGAACATGAAGACTTGTTCTGGGCGGTGCGCGGCGGTGGCGGCAACTTTGGCGTCGTCACCTCCTTCCTCTTCCAGGGCCGCCCGGTCAGCACCGTGTATGGCGGGCCGATGTTCTGGGAAATGGAACATGCAGCTCCCGTCATGCGCTATTGGCGGGATTTGATCCTGA
>CAUJGI010000247.1 GCA_963169155.1 Chloroflexota bacterium | reverse complement strand
GGATCGCCCAGAATGTCGACGGTGACGGTTTGGGTCATGGTAGCGGGCAGGAAGGTGAGGGTGGTGGTGGGAACGGCCGTGTAGTCCGCCCCAGCCAGCGCCGTGCCATCCACTGTGGCGTAATCCACCGTGGTGGTGGTGCTGGTGATGAAGGAGCGGGTGATGACAAAGCTCATCTGGCTGCTGCCGGAATCGCCTTCGGTCAGGCTGGCATCGCTGATGAAGAAGCCCAGGCCGTGTTCGTAGCTGCCGATGTCGCAGGTGGCGGTGTTGTCGCCGTCGCCATCGATGGGGCGCAGGTTGCCGCGCTGGTCGGCTGCGGGGCAAAGGGTGTTGCTGCCGCCGTCGAGCGCCGGGCTGCCGTCGCCCAGGGCGTAGTTGAGCGTGCTGCCGTCGTTGAGAGCCAGTGGCTCCAACAGCGGATCGCTGCTGCTGTCACCGCTGCCGCTGAGGCCGCAGGTGCTGATGTTGTGGCCCGCGCTGGTGATGGTGCCGCTGCAATCTGGGCCGGAGGCGGCGCTGTTGCCAAAAATGATGCTGTTGCCCACGGTGAGCGTGCCGCCGCTGCCGTTGCTGAGGCCACCGCCGCTGTTATTGGCACTGTTGTCGGCGATGGTGACGTTGGTGAGAACGGCCGTACTGCCCTGTTCATTGGCCAAACCGGCACCCGCGCCTGCGCCGTTGCCGCTGAGGGTCACATTGGTCAGGGTGATGATACCCCCGGCCACCGACGATTGACCGGTGGCCAGAACAGCGCCGCCGCTGGTGGTGGTAGAAGTGCTGTTGTTTAAAAAGGTGCTGTTTTCAATCAGGGTCTGACTGGGGACACTGTCGTAATTGGTAGCCAGACCACCGCCGCCATCTCCAGCCGTGTTGTGGCTGATAAGGCTGTTGTGAATGGTGGCCTGGCCGCCGCTGTTGTAGATGGCTCCACCCATGTGGCCCGCTTCGTTGCCGCTCAGGGTGGCCCCGTCGAGGGTTAAGGAGCCAAAACGCAGTTCCAAAGCACCGCCGTGGGAAGCGGCCGTATTGGTCACCACTTCTCCGCCAAGCAAGGCGGCCGAGCCATTAAAAATGTACAGGCCACCACCGCCAAAATCGATGGGGCCGGTGGCGCTGTTGTGGCCAATGGTGCCTGCGGTTTGGGTAAAGTGGGCAGTTGCGTTAAATACGTACACACCGCCGCCGTAAGTGGCGGTATTGCTGATAATTTGGGCATTGTTCAGGACGGCCTGGCCGCTGCTGATCAAAATGCCACCACCGCGATAGGCGGTGTTGAACTTGATTTCGCCGCCGTTTAGCACGATGCTGCCCGTCCCCACAAAAATGCCGCCACCGGGAAAAGAATCCACCGTCTGGTCGGCCGTGTTGTAAGAGACTTCGCCGCTGTTCAGGGTAAAACTGGCGGAATCCTGATTGATATATACGCCACCGCCGCGTATGCCGTCATTGTAGCTGATCCGGCTGCTGCTGCTGGTGATGGCCCCACGATGACTGTAAATGCCGCCGCCGTCGACATCGGCCGTATTTGTCACCACGTCGCTGTTCTGCAAATTGAGCGTGCCGCTCTGCACATAGATGCCCCCACCGCTTCCCGTAGCGCTGTTGCTAATAACTACCGTGTTGTTCAGGGTGACATTGGTGTTTAGCCCGCTGATCGACATGCCTGCGCCATTCACTTCGACGCCGTTTTGCAGGGTTAAGTTGTTGAGGATGACATTACCTGCGGTCACGTTGAAAATGCGACTGCTGTTCTGGGCATCAATAAACGTTGTTGTGGCGCTGTCGCCGTTGAAGGTGAGCGTTTTTGCGACAACCAGCGCGCCGTTGGTGGCGGACAGGGTGTAGGTGCCAGGAGGAATGGTAATGTCATCGCCGTTCACTGCCTGGGCAATGGCATCGCGGATAGAGCAGCTGGTATCACAAACCGTGTCGTTTTCATCGTGGAAGATGTTGACAGTTAATGTGGCGGCATGTGCTGTGTTTGCTTGTTTAAAGATTGATATAAGTGCGGGTAAAATGAATAGGGCTAGAAAAACGGCGGGTCCCAGGGAAATAACTTTTCTCTTCATAGAATCCAATACACTCCTGAATTTAGATTGATACAGCTTATGGACTGCGGCGAGTTGTGACAAAACTAAATTATTACATTACGGCTCTGTTGCGTAGCGTACCCATTTTCAATTACAAAACAGGTTAAGGTGCAAGGCGGCCTTGACGATAAAACGTAATGAGGTGCCGCCAATAGGATACACGGCCGTATGCAGCGGGCGTATGCGCTTTTGCGAACCGGGAAGAGGCAGGTTTTGGGGGAACGGGGACGGTAATCAGTAATCGGATTACCGTTCACCGATTACGGATTTGTGGGTGGGGTCCACTCTTCGGGCATTTGGGTGCCAGCGCCGAAGAAGAACTCCTCCATTTGCTCAAACAAGAAGGTGTTGGCGCGGGGATCGGCCAGGTTGAGGCCGTAATGGTTGATGAGGATGGTGGACTGCTGGTGCCACAGCTCCCAGGCCTGGCGGGAAATTTCGTTGTAGATGCGTTCGCCAAGCGGGCCGGGAAACGGCCGTCGCGGCAGTGCCTCCAATTCGCGATTCAGCTTGGCGCATTGCACAACGGTAATGGTTTTTTCATAACGAGCCATGAGACTCCCCTTCGTTTTGAATGACGTGGTTCAACTGTTCATCTAATCGTAAAGCGTCGGGTGGAAATCGTCAATTTTTAGCCGATCTTTTGACAGGCTCCACCCGAATGCCTACACTGTTTTGGTCGCGGGGGGACTCAAATCAATAAATGTCAGTAAAAAGGATGAGCAAGATGAAACAACACTTCAAGTTGCTGCAGATTGTTTTGTTGGCTGGCGCGCTGGTCTTGCTGGTAAACGGCCGTTTCACCCAGGCCGATCACATGCCAACCCCACCACCACCGCCAACCTTCCCGCCCGAACCGGTAACTGCCCTGGTGACGCCGCAGGCCGTCGCCGGAGACAGCACCTTTGTCTACCTGCCGCTGGTGCTGCGCCCGGAGGAGATTGGCCCATGGGTAGATACACAAAACCGGTCGCAAGTGGTCACCTTTTACCAAACGGAGTACCTGGCCTCGGAAGGAGTGCCCCACGGCTGGGCGGGGAACGTGGGCAGCTGTAATCCTGGCAGCACCTCGGCGGCGTTTAAGGAAGCTGTTTTGCGGCGCATCAACTTCTTCCGGGCCATGGCGGGTGTGCCTGCCGTGCAGGGCTTTGCGGCCGATTACAACAGCAAGGCGCAGGCGGCGGCGCTAATGATGAGCGCCCAAAATGATCTGAGCCATTCACCAGGTACCAGTTGGGCCTGTTACACGGCCGCTGGTGCCGAAGGGGCGGGCAGTTCCAATTTATACCTGGGTGTCTACGGGCCGTCGGCCATCAGCGGCTACATTTATGATCCGGGCGGCGGCAACTATTTTGTGGGGCATCGCCGCTGGATTTTGTACCCGCAAACCAAATTTATGGGCACGGGCGACATTCCGCCGACGTCGGGCAAAGCGGCGGCCAATGCGCTGTGGGTGTTTGATGGCAACTGGGCGGGGCCGCGCCCGGACACGCGGGAAGATTTTGTCGCCTGGCCGCCGCCGGGTTATGTGCCGTACCAGGTGGTGTATCCCCGCTGGTCTTTTGCCTACGCCGGGGCCGATTTTTCCGGCGCATCGGTGACGATGAGCAAAAATGGCTCGCCCCTGAGCGCGACAGTCAGCCCGATATATGATGGATTTGGCGAAAACACGCTGGTTTGGGAGCCGGGTGACAGTTTTGGCGGCGCCCCTGGTTCGGACATCACCTATCAGGTGACCATTAACAATGTGGTGATCAGCGGGTCACCACAATCGTTTAGCTACCAGGTGATTGTGATCAATCCTGGCCCGTGATTGACAGGTTCGTTCATTTTGAAGGGTAAGCCAGGCGGGCGACGGCCGTTTCTCATTGGTAAACTGATATATCTCAGTTACAATGGGATCGATTCAGCAATCAATCGGCCCTGGCCGTTTTATGGTCTTTCTGGGCCGAAATACCAAAACCTGGCCTGGCGCTTACCCACTATTTCACCAGACCAATAGGCAATAAAGCCAAGAGGTGCCTAGTGACCACTGCTGTGCAAACGATTGATCTGACCCTGTTGACCCCGCTGCTGCAAAAGTATAACGGCCGTAAACGCGAAGCCCTACTGCCCCTCCTCCACGAAGCTCAAGACATCTATGGCTGGCTGCCGCCTGAAGTTCAGGAAGCCATCGGCAAGACGCTGCGTGTCCCCCTGGCCGACATCCACGGCGTCATTGAGTTTTACACCATGTTTTACAGCCAGCCGACGGCCCGCCACGTTATCCGCGTCTGTGAAGATTTGGCGTGCAGCCAGGCGGGCAGCCATGCTGTTATCCAGGCCATCGCGGCCGAATTGGGGCTGGAACCAGGCGAAACGCGGGAAGACGGCCGTCTGACGTTTGAAACCGTGCCCTGCCTGGGCATGTGTGAACACGCCCCCTGCGCCCTGCACGGCGAGCGCCCGGCGGGCAGCCTGACGGTCGGCAACGTGCCAGCCTTTCTCGACGGCACCCACCCGGAACCGATGGCCCGGCCGCGCGGCGGTCCCTTCATCAAGCTCAAGCGCATTGGCCAGATTGATCCCACCAGCCTGGCCGAGTACGAGGCGACCGGCGGCTACCAGGGGCTGCGCCAGGCGGTGGCGCAGACGCCCGAGGCGCTCATCGAAACGGTAGACAGCTTTGGCATTTTGGGGCGCGGCGGGGCGATGTTCCCCCTGGGGCGCAAATGGTTTTTCACCCGCGGCGCGTCGGACGATCCGCGCAAAAAGCACATCGTGGTCAACGCCGACGAGAGCGAACCCGGCACCTTCAAAGATCGCTGCCTGATGGAAGAAGATCCGTTTGCCCTGATCGAGGCGATGACCGTGGCGGCGTATGCCGTCGGGGCGGAAAATGGCTGGATTTTCCTGCGCGGTGAGTATCCCCGGGCGCACACCCGGCTGCACAACGCGGTGGACCGGGCGGTCGAGGCAGGTTACCTGGGCAAAAATATTTTGGGCAAGCCGGGCTTCAACTTTACCGTGCACGTGCGTTTGGGCGCTGGGGCGTACATTTGCGGCGAAGAAACAGCGCTGTTTGAAGCGATCGAGGGCAAGCGCGGCTTCCCGCGCATCAAGCCGCCGTTTCCCACCACCCACGGGCTGTTTGGCCAGCCCACCTCGGTGAACAATGTGGAGACGCTGGTGGCGATGCTGGCGGCGCTCACCATTGGTGAGGCGGAGTGGACGGAGCACGGCACGGAGAAGTCGCCGGGCACCAAGCTGTTTTGCCTCAGCGGCAACGTGGCGGATCCCGGCGTGTACGAGGTGCCCTTTGGCCTGACGGTGCGCCAGATGATCGAGCTGGCGGGTGGCGTGCCGGGCGGCCACGCGGTGCAGGCGGTGTTGATGGGCGGCGCGGCCGGGGCGTTCATCGGGCCAGACAAGCTGGACACGCCGCTGACCTACGAAGATGCGCGGGCAGCGGGTTTCCCGCTGGGGTCGGGCGTGATTATGGTGTTTGATGAAACGGCCGTTCTCCAGCAGCATCTCTTCGAATTGGCCCACTTTTTTGCCCATGAAAGCTGCGGCAAATGTTTCCCCTGCCAGATTGGCACCCAGCGGCAGCTGGAAATTCTGGATCGCATCAACAGCGGCGGCGCGCAGCCCGGCGACAAACAGATGCTGCTGGACGTGGGCTTTACGATGACGCAAACGTCGTTGTGTGGCCTGGGACAAACGGCCGCATCGGCCATCATGAGCGCGATTGAGCTGTGGCCGGAGTTGGTGGAGTGAGTGGCAGGTGGCTAGTGGCTGGTCATGGTAGTCAGGAAGTAGTGACGCAGGAACGTGGTGCTCAGCCGGTGAAGTACATCACCGTGGGCGTGGGCGAGCCGCAGGCGGTGGACGGCTGGGTGGTAGAAGAAGCCCAGGTGTGCATTTCGGTGAACGGGCAAGAGCTGGCCACGTTTATGGCCTCGCCGCGCGATTTGGCGCAGATGGCGGTGGGTTTTCTGGCCAACGAGGGCATCATTCAGAGCGCGGCAGAGATTCGCCACCTGCGCCTGGCCAAAAGCGGTACGTGCGTGGACGTCTGGCTGCACGACATGAATTTTGAGAAGCCGCGCAAATTTATCATTACGGCGGGCTGCGGCGGCGGGGTGACGTTTGATGATTTGTCGCAGCAGCATGAACCGCTGGTGTCGGATTTAACAGTGACGCCGGAGCAGTTGGCCCATTTAATGCGCGAGATGCATTTGGGGGCTGAACTGTACCAGCGGGCGCGGGGGATTCATACGGCCGTACTTGCCACCCCGGATGAGCTGCTGCTGCAAATGGAAGATATCGGCCGTCACAACTGCCTGGACAAGCTGCGCGGGGCGGCCTTGCTGGGTGGCTTAGAGACAGAGGGAAAGATATTGGTGAGCAGCGGCCGTATTTCCAGCGAGATGATTAACAAGGCGCGGCGGCTGGGTACCCCCATCGTCTGCTCCCGCACCTCGCCCACCAGCCTCTCCGTCGCTCTGGCCGAAGCGTGGCACATCACCATCGTCGCCTACCTGCGCCAGGACCGGATGCGGATTTACACCCATCCTGAGCGGGTTTTGGTGAACGGTAATCAGTAAACG
>CAUJGI010000246.1 GCA_963169155.1 Chloroflexota bacterium | reverse complement strand
CAGGAGCTCCAACCGGCCGTTCGGGAGCGGCGCAACCTCAGCATCGAATATCGGTTTCGGCAAAAAAGCGGCGACTACCGCTGGATGCTGGATCGCAGCGTAGTGACCGCCAACGAGCAGGGTGAATTGGAAAAGGTGGTGGGCGTTTTATTAGACGTCAACGAGCGCAAGCAAACCGAAGATGCGCTGCGCCTTAGCGAAGAGCGCTTCCGCCGGGCCATTGAGTATGCCCCTGTTCCCGTCATCATCCATGCCGAAGACGGTGAAGTGCTGGCGATTAGCCAGGCCTGGCTGGATCTTTCTGGCTACTCCGTAGAGGAGGTTGCCACCGTTGAGGCATGGACCCGGCGGGCGTATGGCCTGAATCAGGCCAGGGTGATGGCCGGTATTACGCGGATTTATGGCATGGACGAGCGGGTGGATGAAGGCGAATTCACGATCACCTGCAAAGATGGCTCGCAGCGCGTCTGGGACTTTAGCTCCACGCCGCTGGGGCAGTTTCCCGACGGCCGTCGCGGCGCAATCACCATCGCGGTGGACGTGACCGAGCGACGCCGGGCAGAACGACAGCTCCATCTGCAAAGCAGCGCCCTCGATGCTGCCGCCAATGGCATTGTCGTGACCGACATCAACGGGCTGGTGGAATGGGCCAATCCCGCCTTTTCTCAGCTCACCGGCTATCCGCTGCATGAAGCGCTGGGCAAAAATCCTAGAGAGCTGGTGAAATCTGGCAAGCACGACCTGGCTTTCTACGAAAATATGTGGAACACCATTCTGGCAGGCAACGTCTGGCGCGGCGAGCTAATTAACCAGCGCAAAAACGGTACCCTGTACATCGAAGAGGAAGCGATCACCCCGGTCTGGGATGGAAACGGCCAGATAACCCACTTTATCGCCATCAAACAAGATATCACCGAACGTAAGCAGGCAGAACAAGAGCGTGAACGGCTGCTAGAGCAGGTGCAGGCTCAGGCGGATCAGATGGACCAGGTTATGCAGAGCGTGCCTGAGGGCATCTTCTTGCTGGATGCCGAAGGCAAGATTGTGGTGTCCAATCCCCATGCTGAAGAATATCTGACTTTGCTGGCAAAAGCGGCCGTTGGGGACACGCTGACCGTGTTGGGAGATGTACCGTTGGCGGTTCTGCTCCAGCCACCAACCAGCGGTAATTGGCATGAAATTCGCGCTTACGACCAAATCTACGAGTTGGTTGCCCAGCCAGTACAGTCCGGCCCGCTGTCGCAGGGTTGGGCAGTGGTGCTGCGCCAGGTGACAGAGCAAAAGCGAATGGAGCAGCAGTTCCAACGGCAAGAGCGGTTGGCCGCAATTGGCCATCTGGCGGCTGGCATTGCCCACGATTTCAACAACCTGATGGCCGTTATTTTGCTGTATGCGCAGTTGATTGAACGCTCGCCCCGGCTGTTGGTCAAAGAGCGGCAGCAGGCGGGGGTCATTGGCCAGCAGGCCAAACGGGCCGCACGGCTCATTGAGCAGATTTTGGACTTCAGCCGCCGGGCTGTGTTTGAGCGCCGTCCCCTGGACTTGCTGGTGATCCTCAAGGAAGAAATTCGGCTGCTGAAGCGTACACTGCCTGAAAGTGTGGAAATTGAACTCGTTGCCGAAGCCGACGCCTACGTGGTTCTGGCGGACATCACCCGCATGCAGCAGACGATCATGAACCTGGCAGTAAATGCACGCGACGCCATGCCAGAAGGCGGCAGGCTGACTTTTGAGCTGGCGCACCTGTTGATTTACAGTCCAAACGCGCTGCCGCTGCCCACCATGCAGCCAGGCAATTGGGTGCGCTTTTCAGTGGTCGACAGCGGAGCGGGCATTGACCCGACGCTGCTTGACCACATTTTTGAGCCGTTTGTCACCACGAAGGCACCCGGCAGGGGGACTGGGCTGGGGCTGTCTCAGGTGCATGGCATTGTGGCCCAGCATGAAGGGTTTGTCACGGTGAGCAGCGAGATTGGCGCAGGCTCGCAATTTGACATTTATTTACCGGCGCTGGTGATGGAGGAGTTAGAAACGACCAATGTGCTGGAGACGGCCGTTTCTGGGCATGGTGAACGCCTGTTGATCATCGAAGATGAGTCGGCTCTGCGCGAAGCGCTCGTGGAAAGCCTGGAGTTGTGGCATTACGAAGTGCTGCCTACCACCAACGGTGAGGAGGCGCTAGCGCTGTTGGGACAAGATCCAGACATCGACCTGATTGTAAGCGATGTGATCATGCCCAAAATGGGGGGGCTGGCGTTTGTCCAGGCGCTGCGTCAGCGCGGCCTGGAAACCCGCGTCATTTTTATCTCCGGGCACCCCCTGGATATGCCCCAGGCAACCTTGCAGGCACTGGGGGTCCACGAGGTACTGCCCAAACCGATCGATCCGGTGCAGCTTAGCCAGTCCATTGCCGCCGCGCTGCGCTAATGCTGCCAAACGTCAGGGGTTTACGCTGATGAGCCACTCTTCCGCCTGTTGCAACAGGTGGAAGGCACGCATTTCATAGGGGGAATGGAAGAGCTGAAGCATGGAGATGAAAAACTGGGCCACTTCCGCTTGCAGCTTGCTGCGCACCACCAGAGCGAGGTGGGTGGCCCCATGCACTTTGCCTAAGTAGTATTGAGCCTCAAAGTTGAGATCGTTGCGGATGCCCTGAATGATCAGCAGGCGTGCCTGGCCGGAGTTGTCCAGCTTGCGCACATCGGTGACAAGCTGCCTGGCATCATCTATGTTTAGCGAAACGTCATCGGCCAGGTAGATGTAAATAATGCCGTTTGGATGGCGAAAGATACGGCCGTATCCGGCATGAATGACTTCGGTGACTGGTTCTTGGCTCATTGCTTGTTCCCCAAGTTTAAGTTATGGACGCAGCAACCACGCTTCGGCCTGTTTGATGTCGTAAAACAGTTTAAACTCATAGTTGGATTTCAGCGTCCGCATCATGGTGACCAAAAATTGGCCCACCTGAGCCTGCAGCTGGTTGCGGGTCATAAACACCACCCGGCTGAACCCCGTGGCGGAGGCAAAAACGCGCTGGGCAGCAAAAGATATGTCATTGTTCATGCCACAAATGATTAATAGATGAATGGTTCCAGATGGATCAATCTTCTGGGCATTCTGCACCATTTGCTGAGCTTCTGGCACGTCAATTGTCAAGTTGTCGTGAACGTATAAATAAAGAATGCTGTTTTCGTGAAAAACAAAGCGACTATTTGCTGTTTCAACAGTCGCTTTGTCCGTAGTTTGTTGGCTCACCTTGTTCCCCATTTGTGAAGAGATTGCTCTCACAATTACTTAGCAGTCTACACCGGGTCCAGGCTCCGTCAACATGACTTACGCACTAAAACATGAGGGCAGGCCTGCGCCTGGACAAATGGGTAATGAGACCGAGGAGACGTTATGAAAAAGATTCTGGTTTGCGGCCATACCAACCTGGAAACGACACTGGCGGTGGATGGCTTTCCCCTTGAATACGTCCCGGTGCGGTATCCGTTTTTTGGCATTCAAACGGCCGTTGCCGGGGTTGGTTACAACATTGCCCGGGCACTGAGCACCCTGGGCAGCCAGGTTAACTTTCTGACCCTGGTGGGGCAAGACATGGCGGGCCAGCAGGTGCAGCAGCAGGCCCTGGCTGACGGCCTGAGCAGCGATTACATCGCCGCCGCCATGCCGCAAACGGCGCAATCGGTGATTTTGTACGATAAGCAGGGCCAGCGGCAAATTCATAGCGACCTGAAGGATGTGCAGGAACGGCCGTATCCCCTCGACTTGTTCCAGCAGGCGCTGCCAGAAAGTGACCTGGCCATTTTGGGCAACATTAATTACACACGGCCGTTCCTGGCCCTGGCCCGCCAGGCAGGTATCCCCATCGCCACCGACGTGCACACCATCGCCGCTCTAGACGATGCGTACAACCGCGACTACATGGCGGCGGCTACCATTCTGTTCATGAGCGACGAACGGCTGCCTGTGCCGCCGGAACAGTGGGCTAAATGGCTGCAAAATGAATTTGGCACGGAAATTGTGGTGATTGGTCTGGGGGCACAAGGGGCGCTGCTGGCGGTTAAGGCCCACAACTTCTGCGAGCGGCTGCCTGCCGTCTACACCCGCCCAGTGGTCAACACGATCGGCGCTGGAGACGCGCTTTTTGCCGCCTTTACCCATTTCTACCGCACCAGCCACGACCCGTACCAGGCGCTATCCAAAGCCATTCTGTTTGCGTCCTACAAAATTGGCAGCAGCGGAGCGGCGGTAGGCTTTCTGAGTGAGGCCGAACTCGAGGCCTGGGCCGAAAAGACGGAGTAGGTTTTGTTTTTGATTTTGAGTGAATTTTGATTAAAACGTGAAAAGTGAAACGTGAAAAGAGGCAATCCACGTTTCACGCATCACCTCGGGCAGCCGGACACGGTTATTGGCTGGCTTCCGCCACAAACGCATCGACCAGCCGCCGGGCGATGCTCATGCTGGAGGGCAAATTGGGCAGGTTGTTGGCGGTGAACCATTGCGCGTCGGCGATTTCTTCTTCCTCCAGCACGATGTCGCCGCTGGCGTATTCGGCGGTAAAACCCACCATGAGCGAGTTGGGAAAGGGCCACGGTTGGCTGCCAAAGTAGCGCACGTGCTTCAGGCGTATGCCAACTTCTTCAAACACTTCCCGATGCACACAATCTTCTAGCGTTTCGCCCGGTTCCACAAAACCGGCCAGCACGCTGTAAAAGTTGCTCTGCCAACGGCCGTTCCGCGCCAGCAGCACGTGTGGTACGCCATCAATCAGCCGGTCCACCCGCACAATGATCGCCGGGGAGATGCGCGGGTAGGTGATGAGGCCGCAGTTGGGGCACTTTTTGGCTCGCTCGTGACCTAAAATTTCGTTGGGCGTGGCGCAGCGGGTACAAAACTGGTGAGTGCGGTCCCAATCGATAATTTGCACGGCGCGCCCGGCCAGCCACAGATGGTTCATGGGCAGGCGCAGGAACAGCTGGCGCAGCCCGGCAAAGTGCATTGCGGCGGGCGGTTCCGTTTCGGCGGTCACTTCAGCGGCGAAGCAGTGGATGGGCGTCGCGGCTTCATCAAGATGCCCCAGGTA
>CAUJGI010000245.1 GCA_963169155.1 Chloroflexota bacterium | reverse complement strand
CAACGCTCGCGCCCAGCGCCTGCGGGGGGGCCTGTTGGTGTTGTTCACTCCCCAGCGGCTGGTATAAGATGCGCTCGTTACGGCCGGTTTTGAGCAGCTCATCCCCATGTTTGATGAGTTTGATGCGGCGTGTGCGGCATTGCAAACGGCCGTAACCCCCTAACCCAATGATCAAGGCAGCTTCTGTGGACGAAAAAACGGCCGACTTCCAGATTGTGCTCCTTAACCAGCCAGGCGAGGTGGTTCGCCTGAGCCAATGGATCAATCAAACAGTGGCGCCACAACTCCAGCTGCCGGAAAAGCTCACCTTTCGGCTGGACCTGGTACTGGAAGAGGCGCTCACCAACGTCATCGACTACGCCTTCGACACAGCACCGCCCCAGCAGATCACCGTATACCTGCGCGGCGAAACCGACACCGTTGCCGTTCAAATTATTGATGAAGGCAAGCCGTTTAATCCGCTGCAGGATCACGCCATTTATCTGCCGACCAGCCTGGATGAAGCCGGGTTCGGCGGCCTGGGGCTGCACCTGATTCGCAGCTACGCCCAAACCTGCCATTACCAACGAACTGACAACCAAAATATCCTGACACTGATCCTGGACCGGCAGCCAACCTGACATCCCGCCCATGAAACAATCCGCCGCACCGCCACCAGAACCGCTGCCAGAAAGCAGCCACCCTCCCATCACTCCCGCCAGTCACCAGGCGCTAACCGCCGAAGATTTAGCGCTGCTGCTTGGGCACCAGCTGTTTTCCGGCCTGCCGGAGCAGGCGATTGTTGAACTGCTCACCCACTGCCCGGTTATCTTTTTGCACCAGGGGGAGATTTTGCTCTCGCCCGGCGCAGAAAACCACCACCTTTACCTGCTGCTAGCCGGGCACCTGTTGGTTTACCTGGATGCGGTTGATTCCCCCACCAGCTTTCACATTGGACCCGGCGAGTTTATCGGCGAGATGTCCATCATCGAACAGCGGGAAACCTCTGCCTACGTCGTGGGCCATGAGTCCAGCCGCCTGGTAGCCATCCACGAGGATCAATTCTGGGAAAAGGTAGGCTGCTATCCAGGCACCATGCGCTCTATGCTGAAAATGTTCTCCGAGCGCATGCGCAAGCAAAATGAAGTCACCCGCCGGGTAGGCGAGCAGCAGCTGAAATACGAACACCTCCAGCGCGAACTGGCCGCGGCGGGCAACATCCAGGCCAACATTTTGCCGCAAGAATTCCCGCTGTTCCCCGACCATCCCCAGGTAGATGTGTTTGCCCTGATGGAACCGGCCCGGCACGTCGGCGGCGACTTTTACGATGCCTTCGCCCTGGATGATGACCACATTTACGTAGCCGTGGGCGATGTGTCGGGCAAAGGATTGCCTGCGGCGCTGTTTATGGTGCGGGCCATTACCCTGCTGCGCATGACGCTGTCTAAAAAGAAGAAGTTTCACACGGTTTTGCCCAAGCTAAACGAGATGCTGTGTGAAAACAACAAAGATTTCACCTTTCTCACCGTGATGGTCGCCATGCTGAACGTCAAAACGGGGGCGCTGCACCTGGTGAATGGCGGGCACAACGCACCGCTTCTGGCGGCTGAGGAACGGCCGTTCACCCCCCTACCCGTGCCCAAAGGTGCCCTGCTCGGCGTGTCTGAAAAAGTTCTGTTCGAAGTGGCCGAATACCAGCTAAACCCCGGCGACACGCTCTTTTTGTATACGGATGGGGTCACCGAGTGCGAAAACGAGCGGCAGCACTTTTTTTCGGTGGGGCAGATGCAGGCAGTGTTGAATACGGCCGTACCTCCCCGCACCCCCCATGCCCTCATCACCCAGCTGCGCCAGGCGCTGCATGACTTTTCCCAGGGCACCCCCCAATCCGACGACATCACCATGTTGGCCCTCACTTACCTGGGGGATGGCGTGCCCTGAACGCGCCATGCAGCTGTACCCTCCCACTTGCCGTGGAACGTGAAACGTGAAAGGTGATGCCTATCACATTTCACGCATCACGCCTCCGATATCTCTTTCAACTTGCCCCCACAGCTTCCTTTTTGTTATCGTTTTGTTAAATCGTGTTATGGTCTTGTAAACAACTCCCCAAAGCAGGTGCTTCAAGATTATGATCTCCCGTAAAGGCTGCAAGCGACAAACAGCCAGTGTCACAATGTCACTCAGGAGAGATCATGGACAGAACACGCACCATTTTTGTGGCAATTTTGGGGGTAACGGCCGTCATCATCTTCGCCGTTTTTCTCCTTCGCCCCCAACCCGATCCCGTAGTTGGCCTGGTCGGGTCGGAAAAAATTCCCTTCTTTCAAGATGAACGTGTGCAGGAAGCCCTGCAAAGCCACGGCTTAGACGTCACCGTGCAAAAAGCCGGCTCCCGCGAAATCGCTACGGATTACAACCTGACCCAGTACGATTTTGTTTTCCCTGCGGGCATCCCCGCCGCACAAAAAATCCAGCAGGAGCACAACGCCAGCACCTCCTACAGCCCGTTCTTTACGCCGATGGTTATTGCCTCCTGGCAGCCCATCGCCGACTTGTTTGTGCAGCAGGGCCTGGCCAGCAACGAGGGCGGCTACTACCTGCTGGACATGGAAAAGCTGCTGCCTCTACTGCAAAACGAAGTGCGCTGGAACGAACTGGAAGGCAACACCGTCCTGCCCGTCAACCAGAGCATCCTGGTACGCTCCACCGATGTGCGCACCTCCAATTCGGCGGCCATGTACCTGGCCCTCATGAGCTACGTGGCCAACGACAACAACATCGTGCAAAGCCTGAATGCGGCCCAGGCCAATTTACCGTTTTTATCCGGCCTCTTTTTGCGGCAGGGGCTGCTGCCCAGCAGCACCCAGGAACCGTTCGAGGACTATCTGGTCAAAGGCATGGGCCATTCGCCCATCGTCATCATTTACGAGGCGCAGTTTATTGCCCAGGCCGCCCTGCAAAATGGTACCATCCTGCCTGAAATGGTGCTGATGTATCCCTCGCCCACCATCTTTACCGAGCACGTACTGATTCCCTTCACGGATGCGGGCCGCCAGCTGGGTGAACTGCTGGATACAGACCCGGAACTGCACAGATTGGCCATCGAATACGGATTGCGTAATGGTAATTTGGCGGCATTCCGGCAGTTTACCTCGGAACACAACATCACCCTGCCCGATACCATCGTCAACGTCATTGAGCCGCCCAGCTATGAAGTGCTGGAAGGTCTCATCCAGCTGATCGAACAAACCTACCAGCAGCCAGGAGGGCAACCATGACCCCCAAACACCCCTTACCTTTTCTCGCCCTGACGCTACTAATTCTACTTCTGCTTCTCAACCCGGCTTGCGGCCGGCTTAGCTCCGCCAACACGCTGACGGTGCTGGCCGGTTCCGAACTGCAAGATATTGAACCCCTGCTTGAGCAGATCGAGCGGGAAACCGACATTCGGCTGGAGCTGGAATACATCGGCACGCTGGACGGCGCGGAGACACTGCTCTCCGGCGCAGAATATGATTTGGCCTGGTTTTCCCACGGGGGCTACCTGACCCTGCTGCAAGGCGGGCGCGGCCTGGTGGTGACCCAGGAAAAAACGATGCTCTCCCCGGTCATCATGGGCATCAAAGAGAGCCGGGCGCGTGAATTTGGCTGGATCGACAATCCAGACATCACCTGGCAAGACATCGCTGACAAGGCCAGCAGCGGTGAGCTGCGCTATGCCATGACCAATCCGGCCGCCTCCAACTCGGGCTTTACGGCGCTGATTGGCGTGGCCACGGCGCTCACCGGCAGCAGCGACGCGATTAACGCCGGGGATGTGAACGTGCCCGCCCTGCAAGCGTTTTTCAAAGGGCAGGCGCTCACCGCAGGCAGCTCGGGTTGGCTGGCGGAAAGCTACGTCACGGAACAGGACAATTTGGATGGGCTGATCAACTACGAATCGGTGCTGCTCTCGCTGAACGAAAGCGGCGAGCTGCACGAAGATTTGTTGCTCATCTACCCCAAAGAAGGCATCATCACCGCCGATTACCCCCTGATGCTGCTCAATGCCGATAAGCAAGAACAATACGACCGCCTGATCACCTACCTGCGTTCGGCTGAGTTCCAGGAAGAGATGATGCGCACTACGCTGCGTCGACCGGTGGTGCCCGGCATTGCCCTGGACGGCCGTATTCCCACCCCCCTTCTCGTTGAAATTCCGTTCCCCAACAGTGTGGAAATTATCGACAGCCTGCTCTTTTCCTACCTGGACGAGCAGCGGCTGCCTGCCTACGCTATCTTTGTGCTGGACGTCAGCGGCTCCATGCGCGGCGATGGCCTCAATGATCTACAGGCGGCCATGAACAACCTCACCGGCCTGGACGACTCCCTCACCGGCCGCTTTTCCCGCTTCCGCGCCCGTGAAATCATCTCCCTGGTCACCTTTAGCGACCACGTGGAAGAGGTGCAGCTGTTCCAAATTGACGATGTGAACAGCCGAGGAACAACAATGGCCGAAATGCGGACTTTTGTCGACGATCTGCGCGCGGATGGCGGCACCGCCATGTACACTGCGCTCAGCGAAGCGTACCGACTGGCAGCCGCCGCCCAGCAGCAAGACCCCGACCGACTCTATTCCATCGTCCTGATGAGTGACGGCGAAAACACCGATGGGATGAGTCCTAATGAGTTTGAGCGATTTTACGAGGGGCTGTCTGAAGATGCGCAAAACGTTCGCACCTTCACGGTTTTGTTTGGCGATGCGGACGAGGACGCCATGCAAGCGCTGGCGGAACTGACGGACGGCCGTATGTTTGACGGCACGGCCGAATCGCTCAGCTTCATCTTTAAGCAAATCCGGGGTTATCAATAAAAACTCAATGAAAAATAAAATCCTGGTGGTCGAAGACGACGCCACGTTGTTAGAAATGCTGGAATACAATCTGGCTCGTCAGGGGTATGAGGTGCTGAAGGTGAGTGACGGCCGTTCCGCCCTCACCCTCGCCAGGCAAGAACTGCCCAGTTTAATGATCCTTGATGTGATGCTGCCCGGCATGGACGGCTTTGAGGTATGCCGCCAGCTGCGCAAGGAGTACGGCTTCCCCATCATGATGCTCACCGCCCGCACCGAAGAGGTAGACAAAGTGCTGGGCCTGGAAATGGGTGCCGACGATTACCTTACCAAGCCGTTCAGCATGCGCGAGTTATTGGCCCGCGTGAAAGCCCTGCTGCGCAGTGTCGAGCTCATTCAGGAAGCTCTAAACAGCCAGGCCGAGGAAAAACCGAAACCGGAAATCAAGAAAGCGGAACTTATCTTAACCTTTGGCAACCTGGAAATTGATCAAAGCCGCCGCGAGCTGCGGCTGGAAGGCAAGCCGGTCCATGTCAAGCCGAAGGAGTTTGACCTGCTGTTGTTCCTGGCCCGGCACCCGGGCATTGCCTTGTCACGCGACCTGATCCTGGAGCGTGTCTGGGGCTGGGCCTACGACGGCAACAGCCGCACGGTTGATGTGCATGTGCGCTGGCTGCGCGAAAAAATCGAAGAAGATCCCAGCCAATCGCGCCGCATTCAAACGGTGCGCGGCATCGGCTACCGGTTTGACGGCTAAGTAACTTTCTAGAAATAGCTTCTTGTTTTTCAGATTGGGCCAATCTTAAAGATTGGCCCAATCTCGGTAAACACCCACCCGTTGCTGCTGACCTGCCGCCCAGTGAACTGGCTTGAGCTGGCCCTGGATCAGCTCTAAGCCACTGAGGCGGTTGGCCGTCAGGCAGCTCCCCGTGTTGAAGTACGGCACGCCGCCTGTACCGGGCAATGCCATCCGGTGCGTATGTCCACAAATAATCGGCTGTTGGTTTTTGACCGCCCACTCTTTTAGCCGATTTTCGATATGGCGGGGCTGCTGGTGTGTCCATACCTTGAAGAAGTGGCGAATGTGGTTGAGAATGTGGTTTTCCACGCGCATGTCGGCATCAATGAGGCCCACGCTTTGCAGGCGCAGCCAGCGCCACAGCGATTTGTTCAAAAAGCGGGTGAGAGCATAGAGGCGGGCGTTGGTCAGATCGGCCTGGTGGCCGTGGCAAATAAAAAGGCGCTGACCGTTTGCATGTTGCAGGACCAGCGCCTCGTGGGTGGGAATGCCGTCTTTGTGGGGCGGGCAATCCTCAGGGCCTTTAATGTCGTGATTGCCGTAGAGGATGTGCAAACGGCCGTCCTCCTTAAACCGGTGCAGCCATTCAAACACATCACGATGAGCCCGCACAATCGGCTGCAAATCATCGTGCAGCCACAGCTCGTCCCCGTCGCCCACCTCAATGTAGGTGTAGCCATTTTCGTAGTAATGGCGCAGCGCCTGCAAAAAGAGCGACTTGTTGGGCTGGAACCGATCGGTCGGCCCGCCATCCCCCCGGTGCAAATCGCTGAACAGCACAAAGCGGGAGTGGCTATTAAACGGCAGCCGCACCGCGTTGGCCAGCGCCGCATCCAGCCGCCGAAACGCCCAGGTGCGCCAGCTTTCTTGCAAAATGTGGGGGTATGGCCATACGGCCGTTCCCGGATTTAGCGTCAGGTCAGTTTGGGTCATCAGGCTCCTCCTGTGCGTAGGTCGGATTGACAATCCGACCCACAATTCATAAGCTGCGCCAGTAGTGGCGGTGGCGCTTGGTCCACTGCACGCCGATTGTCTCCATATCAGAACGGCTTTTGAAGTTGGCTTCATCAACCTGCACCACCTCGATATGCTCAAACTGGGACTGCTTCACCGTTTGGTCCAGCTCGGTATACAAAATGGCGTTGCCACCCATGCCCTGGTAGCGGGGCAGCATCCCCAGCCCGTTGATGTTGAGCCAGCGGGTGCGGCGGCGGTCGTGCAAAATGTGCAGCCAGCCGGTGGGGAAGAGACGGCCGTTGGCCCGCACCAACCCCGCCGACACATCCGCATACGCCAAAATAAAGCCCGCAATCTCGTCCCCCTTCATCACCAGCTTCACCAGCTTCGGGTCCACAATCGCCAGCGCTGAGCCGATGATGTGCGCCACTTCCCGCTCCGTCGGCGGGTAAAAGCTGGCCGTCTGGCTAAATGCCGCCCCATGCACCGCCATCACCTGGGGAATCCAGCGGCGAATTTCTGCCCTGGAGCTGAACTGCTTCACCCAAAAGCCGCGCCGCGCTTTCACCTTTGCGGCAATGTCAAACAGCCGCTGGGGCAGCACGTGATCCGCAGGCAGATAGCCAGAAAGCAAATCGGTGAGCTTGCGGAAACCGGCATGCTGAATCAGGTCGTCGTAATACGGGTAGTTGTAAGGCATCGTCAGCGCCGGGCGATGCTCAAACCCATCCACCAGCGTGCTGCCATCCACGCCAATCACCCCGCGCGGCCCAATCACATCCTGCAAGCCGCGCGTTTTGGCCCAGGCAAACACCGCCTCAAACAGCAGGCAGGCAGCTTGCCGATCCTCCACGCAGGCGAAGTAGCCGATGAAGGCGGTGCGGCTGCCTTTGTGGGCGTTGTAGTGGCGATTTTCCAGCGCGGCAATGCGTCCCAAAACCTCGCTGCCGCTGGTGACCGCAAAAAACGCGGCGTCGGAATGTTCGTAAAACGGGTGCTTTTGCCGGTTGAGGACGGTGTACCCTTCGCTCAGCAGCGGCGGCACCCACTGCGCACAGTTTCGGTACAGCTGGAACGGCAGGGTCACAAAACGACGCACGTCGGTGGAGTTGGTTATGTCAATCTGCTGGCACTGCATAAGCTTCCGTCATGGGCGCGCTTTTGACGCGACGCAGTTTCTCAATCATTTTTTCTTCGGCCGGATAGACTCGCTTGATGCCGTCGCCCAGCGCCCGTTCGATGTCGCGAATGTCGCGCACCAGGTGGTGCAGCCCCATCACCTCCACCGAAGCGGCCTGGTCCGTGCCCCACATCGCCCGGTCCAGCGTGATGTGCCGCTCGACAAAAGTGGCACCCAAAGCCACCGCCGCCCAGGTTGGCGCCAACCACACCTCATGGCCGGAATAGCCGATGGGGATGTCAGGATAAAGTTTTTTCAGAGTCAGAATCATGCGCAGGTTGAGCTGGTCTACC
>CAUJGI010000244.1 GCA_963169155.1 Chloroflexota bacterium | reverse complement strand
CCGTGCCGCGCCCGGCGCGGAGAGTAAATTGATCAGGTGCCAGACCCAATATTTGTTCAGTGGTCCAATTCATTCGCTACAAAATCCAGAAGGTGAAGTTTGTCTTCACCCCGTGCCGATTTGTCCTGTTTACGCAAGGAGCGCGTAAACGTTGCAACGGCCGTGCGTTTGATTGGACACGTATTATGCCACAGTGTCACATTTTGTTCGGGTGGGAGAAAACACGAATGGAGCGAATGAACAAATAACACGAATGGATTCAAAAATAAATTTGTGCTATTCGTTTATTCGTCAGATTCGTGATTTTTCCCCGGCCACCAGGGTAAAATTGGCGCATGAACCAGAATATTCGACTGTTTATTGCGTTTGAACTGCCGGAAGCGGTGAAAGATGTGCTGACGGAAACGGCCATTCGCCTGTCCAAAAATGTGCCAGATGGGGCGGTACGCTGGGTCAATCGGGCGCAGATGCACCTGACACTGCGTTTTTTGGGGGAGACGGCCGTTGCCCACCTGCCCGCTTTGCAAGAGCAACTCACCCAGCTCACGGCGCACTATCCGGCGTTTCGGCTGCGGCTGAACGGCGTGGGGGCGTTTCCCAACCGCCAGCGGCCGCGGGTGGTGTGGGCCGGGTTGGCGGGGGAAGTGGCCGCTTTGCAGGCGCTGCAGGCCGAGCTGGAAGAGCGGGTGGTAAAGCTGGGGTGGTCGAGGGAGCAACGGCCGTTTACTCCGCACGTCACCCTGGGGCGAGTGAAGGATGCGGGCCGGGTGCAGGCGTTAGATTGGTCGGTGGGGTTGGCTGAGCTGGGAGTGTTGGTTACGGCCGTTAAGCTGGTGCAGAGTGAATTACGGCCGTCTGGCCCGGTTTATACCGTGCGGCATGTGGCTTATTTGGGGCGGGTCGATTAGTCCAGGTTCAGTTGGGCCATTTGCGGCTTGGCGGTGAGCTGGCGGCTGCGCACCAGGTTCAGTGAGGGATAATCCTGTGGGGCGCTGAGGAAGTTGTTGACGTCTTTGGTGGATTGCAGCAGCAGCACGTGCTTCTCGTTGGCGATGGCCGCGAGTTGGTTCATGACGTACGGTTTGGCCCGGTCAGGATAGCTTAAAACGTGGCGGAGGAATTGGATAAGCTGTGGGTCGAACAACGGTTCTTTGCAGCCATCGGCAATGTCTGGGCGGGGGCGGTTGTGGTATTGGATCCGCCGCTTAACGGCGCGCAGGGCGCAAATCCAGGGGGGCAGATCCAAAAAAACGACGGAATCGGCCGCTTCCAGACGCATTTCCAGCGTGCTGCGGTAATTGCCGTCGATGATCCATTCTTCACGCTGCACCAGCTTGGCGACGGTGCGCTGCCATTCGTCATGGGGTGTGCCGACCCAGCCAGGATGCCAGTAATGGCGGTCCAGATGGACAACGGGTAGTTCTAATTTTGCTCCCAATTGGCGCGCGAGCGTTGATTTGCCTGAGCCGCTTGAGCCGATGATGAGTACGCGCTTCATCTTACTGGAGCCCTCCCACGGGCTTATGAAATGTCTGGTATGCTTAAACGTTTCCGCTGTGCGATAATGGGTTTGGGTTGTAACAGGAGCCAATGGCTGCGTCCAACGAATTTCACTGTTTAAGCTGATTTGAGTGCTCATAGAACTACCAGTATATGAACAGGTTTTGTTGCCTAAAGGTCGATGAATTAAGGTTTAAGAAGACAACGTTGTAAGTTAACTAAGATAGGTGTCATCCTAAAGCAAAGAGATCGAATTTTGAGTGAATTTGACGTTAATAGATCGCAGCACACTGACCAAAGTACCACCGCTCGCTGGGTTTTGTCACATTTATCACACCATAAATTGCTTATAGCCGGTATGTTGATTGGCGCTTTTGGCAATGCGGCGTTAGCGGCCGTGGTGCCGGTGTTGATTGGTTTTGCCTTCGACGCAGCGCTGGAGTCGCCGTCGAATTTGCGGACGATTGGGCTAATGGCGCTGGGCGTGATTGTCAGCCAGGTGGTGCGGGCGGTCTTGCAGCTGGGGCGCAACTTTTCCAGCGCGGTGATGGGCGAGCGGTTAGAGCGCGATATGCGTGACGAGCTGTACGTGAGCCTGTTGGGCAAAAGCACCGCTTTTCACGACTTCCAGTCGGTGGGGGACACAATGGCCCGGGCCACCAACGATGTGCATGAGGTCAACCTGATGATGAATCCGGGGGTGAACCTGGTGGCTGGGTCGGCCAACTTCATGATCATGCCGCTGCTGATTGCTCCGACGTACCATCCCCACCTGGCGGCGGCACCGCTGTTTTTCATTGTGACTTACATTTTGGCGGTGATACGCTATTTGAAGGTGCTGCAAGGAGTGGCGGATCGGGTGCGACGGGCGTTTGGCAATATGAACGGCCGTCTCGCCGAAGCGCTCGATGGGATTGAGCTGGTCAAAAGCACAGCGCAAGAAACCCAGGAAATTGGTCTGTTTAACGACAACGCCAGCGGGTACCGGGATGCGGCCGTGGAGCAGGGCAAAATTGAAGCGCGCTTTTTGCCACTGCTGCTGCTGGGCATTACCCAGGGGCTGGGTTTTATGCATGCGCTGTACCTGTTCCAGCAGGGGGAAATTGCCGTAGGTGACGTGGTGGGTTTTATGGGGCTGCTGGCCTTGTTTGGCTTCCCCACGTTTATTTCGCTGCTGGCCTATTCGCGGGTGTCGCTGGGGCTGGCCGGGGCGCGCCGCATCCTGGAGCTGATGAATGCGGAGACGCTGCTGGATGAAAACACGGCTGGTTACCAGGGAGAAATTAAAGGGACGGTGCGTTTTGAAAACGTCTCGTTTGGTTATGTTGGTGAGGCGGAAGTGCTGCAGGAGGTCGATTTTGCCATCGAGCCGGGGCAGACGGTGGCCATTGTGGGGCAGACGGGGTCGGGTAAGAGCACGCTGGCCAAGCTGATTAACCGGACGTATGATGTGACCAACGGCCGTCTCCTCGTCGATGGCGTGGATGTGCGTGAGTGGAACCTGGCGGCGCTGCGGCGGCAAATCTCCATCATCGAGCAAGACATCTTTTTGTTCTCCCGCACCATTGGCGAAAATATCGCTTTTGGCTGTCCTGACGCTACCCAGGAGATGATAGAAACGGCCGCCAGAGCGGCTCAGGCGCACGACTTTATTGTGCACTTTAAGGATGGCTACGACACGGTGATTGGTGAGCGCGGCGTGACCCTGTCTGGCGGGCAGCGCCAGCGGCTGGCCCTGGCAAGGGCGTTCCTGACCAGGCCGCACATCCTGATCCTGGATGATTCCACCAGCGCGGTGGACAGCGCCACGGAGGACCAGATTCAGCAGGCGATTGTGCGGGCGGCGGCCAACCAGACAACGATTCTCATTACCCACCGCCTGTCGCAGATTCGCTGGGCAGACAGGGTGGTGGTGCTGCGTAAGGGACGTATGGAGGCTGTAGGTACGCACGACGAGCTGATGGCTGCCTCGCTGGCCTACCGGCGCATCTTTGAGCAGTACGAGGCGATTGAGGAATAAAATAGTCCACAGATTTCACAGATTACACAGATTTTTTCTCTGCGCAGCT
>CAUJGI010000243.1 GCA_963169155.1 Chloroflexota bacterium | reverse complement strand
GGCGGCACGTGCTTCATTGAACCACAATACCTTGATCAATACGCACATTCTTGACAAAAACCGATGGGAAGTGATTGAACAATACCAAGATACGCTTTGGTATGAAGTACAGCGCGATGGGATTGCTCTGCAAGATTTTGCGGTACAGCTGATCAGTTAATTTTCGGACGGCCGTTTCGCCAAATCAAACCGAGTTGCCGCATCTTCAAAGTATTATCTCAGCAGGTTGCCTATCAGATGCTGTCCAATTGGTGAAAAGTTTGGCACCGACTGCACTGCCACCAAGCCCACAAGCAGTCCACCAACCAAACAAGAATAAAGCCTCCCTCAAAAATTCCGGTTCACTAACAGATCCTTCCGACAAAAAGGGGATTACAAAGGCAACAAGACAGATGACTGCGAAACTTATGCCCCATGTGACCCAGCTACGGACGAGCTTCTTCCCCTGCCAGTAGCGCTTTTGTGCACAATGCCCCATCACTGCACCTGCTATTGCCCAAAGGACCAGAGTAACTGCACTGGCGAAAAATCCTACTATCAGTAAAAGTCCTCCAGCTTGTTCCAAAGTGTAAAATGGCCGGTAGTTCGGCAGATTTTCCCCTTGAAAAACCGCAACGACCACATCCCTCAAGTACAAAATACGCCAAAGGAACACTACGCCAAACAAACAGGCCACCATTCCTCCAGCTAATCCGCTAACGGCTCCTTTCATCTGTATCATATTCTCGTTCTCTCAAATTAGAACTCATCATCTGGGATGGTAGGTTGGGCAATGTCGATCACCTCGCCGTGGAAGTTGATGGTGATGCGGAAGCCCATCATACCCATCATGTCGCGGGCCTGGGCGGGGATGCCCTGGGCGATAATCTGGTCCATGTCGATGTGATTGAGCTGGGCGTCAACTGCCGCTTTGGTAAACAAATCGTCCTTGCCCATCAGGCGCAGGGCTTGCTCGACGGCTATGTCTTTGTTGGCCTCCAGCTGCTCCAGGAAGACGCTCAGCACCTGCCGATCCACCTGGTCAGCGTCGATGTGGCGCTTAAATCCCGCGTCGTCGATCACATAAAACATCTCATGGCCAACAACGGCCGTTGCCACCCGATTCCCGTTTTCGTCAAAAATTAAGTCTTGAAATAACGCTTTATTTGCCATCGTAAAAACCTCTCAGGGTCTGGTTCAGTTCTGCTGCTTATACGCGCTGGGCGGCAATCTCTCCCGCAAACGGCCGTTTGGCTCATGCCATTCTAAGCAATTATACAAAGTTTAGAGGCCAGCGTGAGTATTTAGTGGGCAAAATTGGTGATGTCTCTTGCCTTGAGTATAATTTCTCGCTGGTTCACGCAAGAATCTGTTAAAGCCACAAAGATAAAGAGAATTTAGAGAAGATGAAGCTAAATCAAAAATCTCCGTAAACTCTGTGGCGAACTATGGTTTGAGTGTGAACACACGGAAGGGAGATCAGAGGGAACTTTGTTTAGACCACTCGACTGGCTTTTGGGCCTGTTTTCACTCGACATCGGCATCGACCTGGGTACGGCTAATACACTGGTCTACATCCGCGATCGCGGCATTGTTATCAACGAACCATCCTGGGTGGCCATCAATCGGCGCACCCGCCAGCCGCTGGCCATTGGCGCCGAAGCGCGTGAAATGGTCGGGCGCACCCCAGCCGACATCGTGGCCATACGGCCGCTTCGTGATGGCGTGATCTCCGAATTTGAAATCACCGAAGCGATGCTCGACTACTTCATCAAAAAAGCGCACGAACAAATGATCGTCCCCTTTCCACGTCCGCGCGTGGTGGTGGGCATCCCCAGCGGTGTGACCGAAGTCGAAAAACGGGCCGTGTACGATGCGGCCATTTCCGCTGGCGCACGTGAAGCGCACCTGATCGAAGAACCGACGGCCGCTGCTATTGGCGCCGGGCTGCCCGTCAATGAACCCCGTGGCAGCATGATTGTGGATATCGGCGGTGGCACTACCGAAGTGGCCGTTTTTGCCATGGGGGGCATCGTCGTTAGCCGCTCTATCCGCGTGGCGGGCGACGAAATGGACGAGGACATCATCCAGTATGCCCGCAACAAGTACAATCTGCTCATCGGCGAACGCATGGCCGAGCGCGTCAAAATCGGCATCGGTTCAGCCTTCCCCCTGCCGGAGGAGCGCACCATGACGCTGCGCGGTCGTAATCTGATCAACGGTCTGCCTCAGTCGGTGGAGATCAGCAGCATTGAGCTGCGCGAAGCAATGTCGCCCTCCATCAACATCATCGTCGACACCGTGCGCGACTGCCTGGACGACACCCCGCCCGAACTGGTGGCCGACCTGATGGAGGTGGGCATTTGCCTGGCGGGCGGCGGCGCGCAAATTCGCGGTCTGGCCGATCGGCTGGAAGACATGGTGAAGATGCGCGTTTGGGTGGCGGAAGACGCCATGACCTGCGTGGCCCGGGGCGCTGGGCGCGTGTTGGAAAATATCGATCTGTGGCAGCGGTCGCTCACTGGTCTGCACCGGGGCAGCACGCATCATTAAACCATGAACTTAAACGATGCCCAACGCAGGATTCGCTGGACGACCATTGCTATCCTCGTCGGCGCTTCTATCTTACTGAGCGTTTTAGACAGCACCGGCAACCTGGATATTTTGTTTGGTTTTATGCGTGATCCGTTAACGGCCGTTGCCAGCTGGACCACCCGCCAAACCGATACCGTGGCCGATGCCCTCTCTGGTCCCCGCGATCTGGAAGAAGCCCGCACCGAAATTGAACTTTTACAGGCCCAGCTGGAAGCGCTGGAGCGGGAAAACGAAGAGCTGCGCGAAATTCAGGGGGAGTGGCAAATTTTGCAAGATCTGTTTAACCGCGTGCGACAAACGCCCGAACTACGCCGCCAGACGGCCAACGTCATTGGGTACGACACCAGCCCGGCGGTGCGCAGCATCATCATCGACAAAGGGTCGGAGGATGGGATACGGGTAGGCATGTCGGTAGAAAGTCCTCGCGGGCTGATCGGCCGTATCTTCCGCACCACGCAAAATTCATCCCAGGTAGTGCTCATCACCGACAACGCCAGCGCCATTCCGGTGCGGCTAGGTGCCTCGCGTGCCACCGGCAGCCTGAAGGGGCGCGGGGCCAGCGGCGATTTGATTGTGGACTGGATCGACCTCAAATACCAGCTGGAGGTGGGTGAAGTGGTGCTCACTTCTGGGCTGGGGGGAGATTTTCCCCAAGACATTGTGATCGGTCGGGTGGTGCAGATTCTGCGCAACGAGGCCGATCTGTTCCAGCAGGCCATTGTGCAGCCTGCCACCGATTTTGACACGCTGGAAATTGTACTGGTAGTGACCGATTTTACCCCCATCGACACCACCATTTTTGAAAGCCCCACGGAAAATTAGATGAGTTCGTCTATCTACCTGGCGATTCCGCTGATGCTGGTATTGGGATTGGTGGAAACGGCCGTCTTACCCCACTTCCCCATTTTTGGCGCTGAGCCACAGCTGGCTTTTGTCGTCGCCCTGGCCTGGGGGCTGCTGTACGGCATCGAAGAAGGCGTCGTCTGGGCATTTTTCGCGGGCATCTTCACCGATTTCTTTTCGATCACCCCGGTAGGCGTTTCGTCGTTGGGGTTTATGGTGGGGGTAACGGCCGTTATCTTCGTCCAACAGGCGCTGCCCAAGAGCCGCGTCCTGCTGCCGCTGGCCCTGGCTGGGCTGGCTACCGTCATCAGCTTCATCCTGAACATCATCATGCTGCGCCTCTTTGGCACCATCGCCGACTTCCAAAGCATCACCATCTTGCCCACCGTCATCCTGGTTAATATGCTGACCATCTTGCCCGTGTACTGGCTGTTCTACTTTATCAACCGTATGCTGCGGCCACGGCGCGTTCAGCTATAATGCGTTAAATAACAGGGCTGTGAGCCAAACCAGAACATCGGCTGACAGCTGCCTGTGAAGGAAAACCTATGTCACGAATAGGTTGGGACCGAGTAGAAGATCAAGAAGAACTGCAAAAAGAGGATTTTGGCCTGCGCGGGCGCCTCTTCTTTTTCCGCCTGGCCATCGTTGCCGTGCTGGGTCTGCTGCTCTACCGCGTCTACTGGATTCAACAGAATCAGGGCGATGAACTGCAAGCGCTAGCCCAGGAAAACCAGTTTGCCATCCTGCGCAACGACGCCCCGCGCGGCGTTATCTTCGACCGCGATGGCGATCCGCTGGCGATCAACATTCCTAGCTTTAACGTCACCATCACCCCTACCTTCCTCCCCGATGACGAAGCCGAACTCCAGGCCATCTACGAACGGTTGTCGCTGCTGACCGGTGTACCAGTCACCAACACGGTGGAGCAGCAAAATCTAATCGCAGAGGCAAACCCGGAGCTGGTGGAAAACTATACACGCCTGGCCGAAATCTACGGCGTCCCCAGTGAAGAGGCATTGGCCCAGGCAGGTGTCGTGGACCGGCTGCCAGACAGCATCGCCGAGATTGTGCGCATCAACAGCCCGCTGCAATACATTCCGGCCGTCATCACCTCAGGCATTCCTATCACGCAGGCGTACACCATCGAGCAAGAAAGCATCTTTTTACCCGGCGTACGCGTCCTGCCAGAACCCCTGCGCTACTACCCCTCGGGCGAATACACGTCCTTCATTGTGGGCTTTATGGGGCCGCTGCCTAATGAAAATTGGCTAAATTTAGGGCTGGGCTACCAGCGCGACGACCGGGTCGGCTGGGCCGGGCTGGAATCTTCGATGGAGCTGGAAATGGCCGGTACCAAGGGCGAGCGCCAGATTGAGGTGGACTGGACCGGTCGGGAACTACGCCAGATTGGCCTGGCCTCGGACCCGGTGGCCGGCCTGAACCTGCACCTGACGCTCGACATTGATCTGCAAATCATCGCCACCGAAATCTTGCGCCAGGCGATGGAGCAGCGTGAAGCAGTGCCGGCCCGGGATGAAATTACTGGGGAGCAATCATTTGTGGAAGTGCAGCAAGGGGCCGTCGTGGCAATGAACCCCAAGACGGGTGAAGTGCTGGCTATGGTGAGCTTCCCCAGCTTCGACAACAACCGTTTCCAAACCGAAGTGCCGGTAGAATATTACCTGACCCAATCGCGCAACGTGTACCAGCCGTTTGTCAATCATGGGGTTAGCAGTATTTACCCCCCGGGTTCCACCTTCAAACTTGTGCCGGGTTCGGCCGCACTGCAAGAGGGTACCGTTACTGCTTCCCGACTGATTTTGGGGTCAGGTGAAATTAGCATTCAGAACCAATTTGCGCCCAACGATCCGGGGCGTGCCCAGACGTTTGTTTGCTGGCTGCGCACCGGGCATGGGCTGATGAACGCGATCACCGGATTGGCCAATTCTTGCGATATTTATTATTACAAGATCAGCGGCGGGTTTGACCAGGACGGTGAATTTGTGGAAGGGTTGGGCATTGATCGGCTGTCGCGCTATGCGTCGCAGTTTGGCTTTGGCCGGGTGCAGGGGATTGAGCTGCCGCTGGAAGCCGCAGGCGATTTACCGCCGGATCGCGGCTGGAAGGCGCGGGTTTATGGGGAGCCATGGTCCACGGGTGATGATTACAACATGGGCATCGGCCAGGGGTTCCTGACCGCCTCGCCGATGCAGGTGGCCCAAATGGCGGCCGTTGTGGCCAATGGCGGCTTTTTGTACCGGCCGACGATTGTGCACCACATGACAGATTCGGACGGCAACATTGTGTTTGTGGACGATAACAGCCAGATTGTGGCGCGGGCGCGGTTGGGGGCAGACGGCCGTATCATCCTCACCGATGCCGACGGCAATCCCCTGGACGATCCTTCCTTCAACGTGCGCTTTGACGCCAACGGCGAATACATCTACCAGCCTGAGGTACTCAACGCAGTGGAAGTAGACCGGCAGCACCTGGAAACGATTGCCGAAGGGATGAAGCTGGTAAACACTTTTATTGATCAGGACACGTTTTACACCGGGGCCACCTACGTAGACTGGCTGGATCCGTTTGGCATTGTGACCGCCGGCAAAACCGGTACGGCCGAATTCTGTGACAACATTGCCATCGAAAAAGGGTGGTGCAGCTTCGACGACATCTTAAACCGCCGCATTTTGCCCACCCATTCCTGGTATGTCGGCTATGCGCCGTTTGACGATCCGGAAATTGTCGTAGCGGCATTCCTGTACCACGGGGGCGAAGGGTCGCAGTGGGCCGCGCCAGTGGCCTGCAACGTGATGGCCGCGTACTTTGGCCTGGGGCAGTATGCCCAGTTCACCGGCAATGCCGACGCCGAGCTGCCTGAATCGGTAACCCGCGTCTGCAACTCGCTGAGCTTCAACCCGGTGATGCCACCTGATTTATTGAGTTCGGTCCAACGCAATTAAATGATTTTTTACCGAGATTGGACCAATCTTGCAGATTGGTCCAATCCAAATGCTTCAGGGGCTAGATATATCTTGGCGTGGGCATTCTCTATTTCACACGCTTCTCACTTGTGCTATTATTCACCTATGACAACCATACTCCTTGTGCGACATGGCGAAAACGACTGGGTCAAAAAACATCGGCTGGCGGGCTGGATTGAAGGGATTCATTTAAACGAAAACGGCCGTCAGCAAGCCATCGCCGCCGCCCAAAGGTTAGCCTCTTTACCGGTAAAGGCCATCTACAGCAGCCCGGTGCTGCGCTGCCGGGAAACGGCCGATACCCTCGCCAACACCCTCAACCTGCCCGTCAACACCCTGGACAGCATGGGCGAAGTGCGGTATGGCGAGTGGGAAGGCAAAAAGATCAAGAAGCTGGCCAAGAAAAAAGAGTGGTTTACCGTGCAGTTTTACCCCAGCCGCATGCAGTTTCCTGGCGGAGAGTCGCTGCGTGCCGTACAAATGCGCGGCGTCGAAGCGATTGAAGCGCTGGCGCAAAGCCATAAAGACGAGGAGATCATTGTAGTTGTCTCCCATGCAGATATTATCAAGCTGGTGCTGGCTTATTACCTGGGAGTACACACCGATCTGTTTCAACGAATCATCATTTCGCCCGCCTCGGTCAGTGTACTGCACCTGTCTGGCAATGGCGTGGTTCGGATTGGGCGCGTTAACGATGACGGCCCGCTGCAAATGCCCGCCAAACCTACAGAAAAGAAAAAAAAGCCGGAAGAGAAGAGAGAAAAATCGGGCAATGGTGAAACGGCCGTTCCCGATAGCAACACCAATAGTTAGAGAAACTTATGCCTAGCCACATAGAACTAAACCCAGCGACACAAATTACCGTTGGCACCATTGGCGCTCCCGGACAACGTACCTTCTACTTGCAGGGCAGCCGCGGCTCCCAGACCATCTCCCTGACCATTGAAAAAGAACAGGCGCGTATGCTGGCCGAAAGCTTTGAAGCGCTGATTCAGGAGTTGGTCAACAAATACCCGGAAGCCAACGACACGTCGGTGTGGACCGACATGCGTTTGCGTGAACCGATAGAATCGCTGTTCCGTGTGGGCAATATTGGCATTGGCTACAACGAAGACAGTAACCAGGTGGTCCTGGTCGCCTATGAACTGGTGGCCGAAGACGAAGAGCCAAACGTGGTAAGTTACTGGATCACCCGCGCTCAGGTGCAGGCGCTGGTGCAGCACGTTTACGATGTGGTCAAGGCCGGACGGCCGATTTGCGGTAACTGCGGCAAGCCGATTGATCCAACCGGCCACTTTTGCCCGCAGCGCAATGGCCACGCCTATTGAAATGACGTTTCTTACTTTTGAGACGCCGCGCTGCCTACGGCCGTTGGTGTAAATAATCGTTAAAATGGCACAACAGGCATTAAACACAGCAGATTGGCTCCAGCTGTTGCAGATTGGCACCCTTGATGTCAAGGGTGTGCTGCCCTGGAGCTCCAACTACTCCTTTCTGGTCAACGTTTGCCCCAATACGGCCGTTTGGGAAGCGCTGCCTCATGTGCCTCGCGGCGCCCTCAGCGAAGTGCGTGCCGTTTATAAACCGCGCCGAGGGGAACGGCCGTTATGGGACTTCACCCAGGGCACCCTCTGCCAGCGCGAACGCGCGGCCTTCCTGGTATGCCAGGCGCTGGGCTGGGACCTCATCCCACCCACCGTGCTGCGCGAGGGCACTCACGGCACTGGTTCCGTACAGCTTTTTATTCCGCACGACCCGGAAGCCCATTACTTTACCTTTGAAGGCGAACCGTTGTTCCGGGATGCTTTACAAAAGACCGTCTTACTGGATATTATCATCAACAACGCAGACCGTAAGGCCGGGCACGTATTGTTGGAAGAGCGCGCCGAAGGCGATCGCCTGTGGCTCATCGATCATGGCATTTGTTTCCATACTGAGCACAAGCTGCGCACCGTCATTTGGGAATTTGCTGGAGAGCCAATTCCTGCCGGACTGGTAGCCGATGTGGCCACCTTTAGCAATAAAGTGGCCGTCAACAATGGCGGCCTGCGCGCCGAGTTAACCAGCCTGCTGGCTCAGGCAGAAGTAGAAGCTCTGCAAAAACGTACGTTACGCCTTTTGCAGGAGGCCCGATTTGTTTCACCCGGCCCAGGGCGTCACTATCCCTGGCCACCTGTATAGTTAGTTTTCTCACTAAACCATGAAGAATCGTCGTTCATCTTGTACCAGGAATAGTCCATGACAACGCCAATTGCCTATAAGATCCTTGTTATAGACGATCATCCCGAAACATTAAACATCATTCAGCGTGTTTTGCAGCAGCAGGGGTACAACGTGCTGGGCGCACGCTCTGGGTTTCGTGGTTTGAGCCTGGCCGAATCAGAAAGCCCGGATTTGATCATGGTCGATGGGATGATGCCGGAGATGGATGGCTGGGAGGTTTGCCGCCGCGTGCGGGGTACGCCCAAGTTGGCCGATATTCCGATCATCATGTTTACGGCCGTTGACGAAGCCGAACAAAAACTGGCCGGGTTTGACGCTGGCGCTGATGACTACCTGACCAAACCTACCGAACCAGAAGAGCTTTTAGAGCGCGTCAGAACCATCCTGGACGGCCGTACGCCTAAAGCCACCGCCGAAACGCGCCTGCATGAGCCGCCCCCCGACAAGAAAAAAGCCCCGGTTCGGGATACCGGCAGCCCAATGGTCAATACCATCTCCTTTGCATCTTCTGGCAGCGTAACGG